>DASSGC010000126.1:0-16940 GCA_035693765.1 Acidimicrobiales bacterium | reverse complement strand
GGTCCAGGTTCATGTCCCGCCAGTGGCGGCACTGGGCCAGCGCCTTGCGCATCACCACCATGGTCAGGGCGCGGATGTCGCCGGTGTGCTCGGCGATGGTGATGAACTCGTCGGGCCGGACCCGGCCGAGCCGCATGTGGTTCCAGCGCACCAGGGCCTCGGCGCCCCGCACGATGCCGGTGGCCAGCTCGACCTTGGGCTGGAAGCAGACGTCGAGCCCGTCGCCCTCCAGCGCCTCCCGCAGGTCGGCGGCCAGCGCCAGGCGCCGTGGGGTGGCGGGGTCGTGGACCGGGTCGTAGATCTCCCAGCCGCTGCGGTGGCGCTGGGCGGTGTCGGCCGCGATGTGGGCCCGCTGCACCAGCGAGGGAGTGTCGATGGCCATCTCGGGGTAGACGGCGATGCCGATGTTGACGCCCAGCGCCAGCAGCACGCCCTCCGTCTGGAACGGCGGGTCGAAGCCGGCGATGAGCAGGCGGGCGACGCCGACCACCTCGTCGGCGTCCTCGACACCGGGCAGGACCACCGCGAACTGCTCGCCGCCCAGCCGCGCCAGGTGGGCCGACTCGGGCAGCAACCCCTTGATGCGGCCGCAGGCCTGGATGAGCAGCCCGTCGGCGCTGCGGTGGCCGAACGCGTCGACGACCTGGCTGAACGAGTCGAGGTCGACGACGATCAGGCCGACCCGGCCACGGGTCTCGTAGGCGCCCTCCAGGGCGTCGTCGAGCAGCTCGGTGAGCTTCGAGCGGTTCGGCACGCCGGTGAGCGGGTCGTGGAACGCCTGGTGGGCGCGCTCCTCGGCCTCGCGCTCCAGCCGCCGGAACAGCAGGCCGTTCTCGATCGCGATCGAGGCCTGGTCGGCCAGCGAGCCGAGCAGCGAGACGTGGGCGTCGCCGAAGCTGTTGACCGCCTTGCGGCGCGCCTGGGTCACGACCAGGGCGCCGATGACCGACCGGTCGGTTCCCGTGATGGGCGCCACCATGGCGGACAGGCCGGTGAGCCGGTTCAGCCAGCGGGGCGAGGTGGCACCGACCGCCACCCGGCAGGGCTCCCCGGCGGGCATGAGCGACAGGACGTCCGCGGTGTGGTCGGCCGTCGGCACCTCGACCGACTCGGTGGTGCCGGACGCGCCGAGCCGGTAGCGGCGCGCCGGTTCGTCCTCGCCGACGGGGCCGAGCAGCAGCACCGCGTCGTCCGCCCGGAGCAGCTTCCGGGCCGAGCCGAGCACCGAGGTCGTGATCTCCGACAGGTCGGACGACCGCACCACCGACGACACGAACTCGAAGTGGGTTTCCAGCCGCCGGTAGCGCTGGGTCATGCCTGTGTAGAGACGGTTCGAGGCCACGCAGGCCCCGACGAGGGTGGAGATCAGCAGGGCCACGTGGGGGTGCTCCCAGAGCGAGAGGGCCAGTCCGATACCGATGGCCGCGTTGAGCAGGCCGGCGATCGCTCCCGAGCGAGCGATCACCAGCAACGTCCGGCGCCGCGGCCAGCGGCGGGCAACGAGGGCGACGGCCGCCATGAGGGGGACGGCGGCCGTCATGTAGCTGACGACGAGGCCGGCCAGCAGCGCGCCGGCGCCCGTCATCCCGACGGGGTCGGCGTCGCCGAGCACCAGCCGGTAGGCGAGGATCGCCGCGACGTTCTGGGCGCCGTGGACGGCGACCTCGTACACGGACTCGGGCATGGTGCGGTGCCGGGTGAGCAGCAGGGCGGCGGCCACGGCGACCACGCGGGCCAGGACGAGCACGAGCGGGTCGGCGTAGACGAGGCCGACCGCCAGCGGCACGAGCGCCAGGCTGAAGCCGTAGGTCTCGCCCTGGCGGCGCTCGACCAGCACGGCGAACATCTCGCAGGCGAAGAACGCGACGAGCAGCCACCAGCCCGAGACCTGCAGGGGCGCGTCGACGATCGGCGCCATGCTGCGGACGGACAGCACCGTCGGGACCGCGGCCACGAGCGCGACGGCGAGTCCGATCCCCATCACGACGTTCTCGGTTCGGCGCGCCTCGACCCCCGACAAAAACCCTCCCGTTCCCCGAGAAAGGTCCGCCCCGGGGCACGGTGCCGCACGGCGCACGGCCGGTCAAGGGTTGGGGAGGCCTTTTTCCCAGCTAGATGACATTGTTTCCGGTCGTGCGGCCCAGCCCGCGCGGCCCGTGTTCGCGGAGCCACTCAGGTGTACAGGCAGCGGGTGAACACGTGTCAGCGTGATGTGGGCTCCCCCAGCACCCTATCCAGGTACGGGTTGGCGAACAGACCGTCGGGATCGAGCCGGGCCCGCATCCGCTGGAAGTCGTCCCAGCGCGGGTAGCGCGGCGCGAGGGTCTCGGCCCGCTGGAAGTGCATCTTGCCCCAGTGGGGCCTGCCGCCGTAGCCGTCCATGATCCGCTCGACCCCGGAGAAGTACGCGTCGTACGGCGTCCCCCTGTACACGTGCACGGCGATGTAGCCGGTCTCCCGACCGTACGCGGTCGACAGCGGGATGTCGTCGGGCGCCACCACGCGCACCTCGACCGGGAAGCTGATCCGCATGCCGATCTCGTCGACCAGCCGGCGCACGCGGCCGAGGGCCTCGGGGAGGGCCTCCCGGGGGATGGCGTACTCCATCTCGTAGAAGCGGACGGTGCGGGGGCTGGTGAACACCCGGTCGGACCGGTCGACGTAGTCGAGCCGCCCGGTGTTCGGGATGATCCTGGCCAGCCGGGGGATGAGCGAGGGCCGCCAGCGTCCCGCCCGGCACAGCACGCCGAAGGCGTAGTTGTTGAGCACCATGTCGTCGACCCATTCCCGCAGGCGGGGTCGGGGACGGGCCGGCTCGTCGGTGCGGGTGTTGCGCTTGGTGAGGGCCCAGCGGGTGTGGGGCACCCAGTAGAACTCGTAGTGGTCGTGCTCGGCCACCAGGTCGTCGAGGTCGGCCAGCACCTCGTCCACCGGCACCGGCTCCTCCACCGCGTGCAGCCGGAACGCGGGCACGCACTGCAGCGTCACGGTCGAGAGCAGCCCCAGCGCGCCGAGCCCGGCGCGGGCGGCGGCGAACACGTCGGGGTTCTCGTCGCCGTCGTCGGGGCCGGTGGCGTCGATCACCGTGCCGTCGCCGGCGACGAGCCGCAGCCCGACGATCTGGGACGACAGGTTGCGGAACCGCAGGCCGGTGCCGTGGGTGGCCGTCTGCGTGGCGCCGGCGATCGACTGGCGGTCGATGTCGCCCATGTTCTCCAGCGCCAGGCCACGGGCGTCGAGCTCGTCGCACAGGCGGTGCAGCGGGATGCCGGCCTCGACGGTGACCTGGTGGCGCGCGGCGTCGTGGGCCACCACCCGCCCGTAGCCGGAGAGGTCGACCAGCGTGCCGTCGGTGCAGGCGATCGAGGTGAAGCTGTGGCCGGCCCCGACGGCCTTGACCCGGCGTCCGGCCGCGGCCGCCTGCTTGACGAGCTGCACCAGCTCCGCCTCGCTGGTCGGGCGGCTGATCTCGGTCGGCGCGCAGGTCTGGTTGCGTGCCCAGTTGGACCAGGAGGCCCGGGCGGAGAGGGCGGCGGTCATCGGGGCAGCGTACGCGCGCCGGCTGTGGCTCGCCCGGGCGCTGGCGGGTATGCATCGGGGATGAAGTGGCGACCGACGGAGAGCACCCGCTACCGGCGCAGGGGCGGGGGGCGCGGCGGCATGGCGCTGCCCGTGACCGCGGGCGGCGGCGTGATCGGCCTGCTGGTGCTGCTGGCGTCGGTGCTGCTGGGCGGGGGCGGCGGCGAGGGCGGCGGCGGGTTGGGCGGGCTCGGCGACGTGCTCCAGGACGACCTCGGCGCGCCCGGTCCCGAGACCGAGCAGGACCGGTTCGTCGAGTTCCTCGCCGAGGACACCCAGGCCGTGTGGGCCGACATCTTCACCGAGCAGGGACGCACGTACGAGTACGCCACCGTCAACAGCTTCAGCGGGCAGGTGGGCACGGGCTGCGGCGCCGCCACCTCGGCCGTCGGGCCGTTCTACTGCCCCGCCGATCGGCAGGTGTACCTCGACCTCGACTTCTTCGACGACCTGGCGGGCCGGTTCGACGCCCCCGGCGACTTCGCCCAGGCCTACGTGGTGGCCCACGAGGTCGGCCACCACGTGCAGAACCTGCTGGGCACCAGCGCGGAGGTGCACGCCCGTGAGCAGGCGGCGGGCTCGGAGGAAGAGGCCAACGCCTGGTCGGTCAAGCTGGAGCTGCAGGCCGACTGCTACGCCGGGGTGTGGGCCCACTCGGTGTACGAGCGGGGCCAGGAGTCCGGCAGCGACGTCGCCCTCGAGGACGGCGACATCGAGGAGGGCCTGGCCGCGGCGGCGGGCGTCGGCGACGACCGGATCCAGTCGCAGGCGGGCGTGGAGGTCGACCCGGAGACGTGGACCCACGGCAGCTCCGCCCAGCGCCAGGAGTGGTTCACCCGGGGCTACGAGTCGGGCGACCCGGCCGACTGCGACACCTTCGCCTGATCCGGTGACGCGAACCGTTGCCAGGCAACGGGCGGCGTCACCGGAAGACGGCCAGACTCTCTGAAAGGCTTCGTTGTCACATGGGGGTGGTGTACTGCCGCCCATGACGCATCGCTCGCATGTCCGTGCCATCGCCGACAGGTCGGCCGCGCAGCTCGGCCTGGTCACCACCGCTCAGCTCACCTCGCTCGGGGTGAGCGAGCAGGTCCGACGGAGCCTCGAAGCCCATCGGACGCTCGAACGCGTCGGCGCCCGGGTGTGGCGCCTGGCGGGCCACCCCGTGTCCTGGCGGCAGCAGCTCCTGGCCGCCACCCTGGAGGCGGGGCCGGGTGCGGTCGTCTCCCACCTGGCCGCGTGCGCGCTGTGGCGCCTCGACGGCATCGCGCCCGGAGCGGTCGAGGTCACCGTGCCCCGCGGGCGCCGGCCCCGGCGGGTCGCCGGCATCGTGCACCGCAGCCGCGACCTGCTGGCGGTCGACGTCCACCGGGGCGGCGTACCCCCGGTCACCACGCCGAGCCGGTCGCTGATCGACGCCGCGGCGGTGCTCGACCGCGACCGGCTCGCTGCGGCGCTCGACGGCGCCACGCGGTCGGGGCTCGTCCATGTGCCCTACCTTCAGTGGCGCATCGAGGAGCTGCGGCGGCATGGCCGGCCGGGCATCGGTCGCATCGCCGCCGTCGTGCCGGCAGGCACGGCACGCGAGCGCGAGGAGTCGTGGCTCGAACGGCGGGCGACGCAGGCGATCCGGGCGGCCGGGCTGCCGCCGCCCCGATCGCAGGTGCGGTTGCGCCACCGCCGTGGCCGGGCGCGGGTCGACCTCTGCTACGACGAGACCCGGCTGGTGGTCGAGGTCGACGGCCACGCGACCCACGCCACGCGACGGGAGCGCCAGGCCGACGCGGAGCGGGCCGCCGGCCTCGTCGCCGCGGGGTGGCGCGTGGTGCGCTTCACCTACGAGGACGTCGTCGACCGCCCGGCGTACCTGGCCGCCACGATCAGGACGCTGCTCGGGCTCGACGGCGCGCTCGTGGGGACGTGATCCGATGCCTGGCAACGGATCACGTCCCCAGAACGCTGGATCAGCGGCTCTGCAGGGCTTCGAGCAGCTTGGGGAGGACCTTGTGGACGTCGCCCACGATGCCGAGGTCGGCGACCGAGAAGATCGGGGCCTCGGGGTCCTTGTTCACCGCGATGATGTTGTTGGCGCCCTTCATGCCCACCAGGTGCTGGGTGGCGCCGGAAATGCCGGCGGCGATGTACACGTTGGGCTTGACGACCTTGCCGGTCTGCCCGACCTGGTAGCTGTAGGGCACCCAGCCGGCGTCGACGATGGCCCGCGACGCGCCCGGGGCGCCCTTGAGGGCCTTGGCGAGGTCTTCGATGATCTGGTACTTCTCGGCGTCGCCCAGGCCGCGGCCGCCCGAGACCACCACGGCGGCCTCGTCGAGCTTCGGGCCGGTCGTCTCCTCCACGTGGCGGTTGACCACCTTGGCGCTGCCGTAGTCGGGCACCTCGATGGTGACGACCTCGGGGGTGCCGCCGCCCGACTCCTCCGCCGCGAACGACTTGGGCCGGATGAGGGCGACGTTCGGGCCGGGTGTCGTGAACCGGGTGCGGACCAGCTTGGTGCCGCCGAACACGGGCTCGGTCAGCACGACCGCGTCACCGTCGACGGCGATGTCGGTGCTGTTGGTGATGACCGGCCTGTCGAGCGCCACCGACAGGCGGGCGGCGACGTCGCGGCCCTCGTAGGTGGTGCCGAAGAGGATGAGGTCGGGGGCGTCGCCGCCCTCGATCACCTTGGCCATCGCCGAGGCGACGGGCACCCCGGGGGTGTGCCCCTGCAGGTCGCCGGTGGCGTAGACCTTGGTGGCGCCGTGCGCCCCGAGGGTGGCGGCGATGGCGTCGGCGTCGCCGTCGCCGTAGACGGCCTCGACCGTGCCGGCCAGCTCGCGCGCCTTGGTGAGCATCTCGAGGGTGATGGGGGCGACCTTGCCGTCGGCGGCCTCGGCGTAGACCCAGATGCGGTTCAGAGCCATGTCTGTGCGTTCTCCTGTGCCTGGTGCGTGTCAGCCGAGGGGTCAGATGACCTTGAGGTTCTCGAGGTAGGCGACGATCTTGGCGAAGCCCTCGCCGTCGTCCTCGACGATCTCGCCGGCCTCGCGGGCCGGTGCGTCGTCGACGGACACGATCTCCTGCCCGGCGCCGGCCGCGCCGACGGTGCCGGCGTCGATGCCCAGGTCGGCCAGGGTGAGCTGGTCGACCGGCTTGGACTTGGCCGCCATGATGCCCTTGAAGCTCGGGTAGCGGGGCTCGACCACGCCGGCGGTCACCGACACGAGGGCGGGGAGCGTGGCCTCGACCTCGTCGTAGCCCAGCTCGGTCTGGCGCTGCACCTTGACGGCCTGGCCGTCGATCTCGACGTGCTTGGCGAAGGTCACCGAGGTGAGGCCCAGCAGCGCGGCGACCTGCTCGGGCACGGTGCCGGTGTAGCCGTCGCTCGACTCGGTCGCCGTGAGCACCAGGTCGGGCTCGGCCCGCTTGATGGCGGCGGCCAGCACCTTGGCGGTGTCGAGGGCACCGGCGCCGGAGAGGGCGTCGTCGGAGACCAGGATGGCCTTGGCGGCGCCCATGGCGAGCGCGGTGCGCAGGCCCGCCACCTCGTTGTTGGGCGCCATCGACACGAGGGTGACCTCGCCGCCGCCGGCCGCATCGACAAGCTGGAGAGCCATCTCGACGCCGTAGCTGTCGGATTCGTCGAGGATCAGCTTGCCGCTGCGGTCGAGGGTGTTGTCCGCCTCGAGCTTCCCGGGCTCGGCAGGATCCGGGATCTGCTTCACGCATACGACCACGTTCATGACCAGCCATGCTGCCCGTGATCCGGCGAACCGTCCAAATCGCCCTCCGCGCAAGTGACCGCGCGGTAACCATCGGCATCCCTGGTCGACCGCCGCGCCTCCAGGTAGGTTCCCGCCGCTGTGAAGCTGCTCCTCCTGGTCAACTCCAAGGCGTCGTCGGTCACGGCCCGGACCCGGGTGGTGATCGGCAAGGCCCTGGCGGCCGACCACGAGGTGACCGTGGCCGAGACCAGCCGGCGGGGTCACGCCGCCCGGCTGGCGCAGGGGGCTGCGGCCACGGGGACCGAGGTCGTGGCCGTGCTGGGCGGCGACGGCACCCTCAACGAGGCGGCCAACGGGCTCGCCGGCTCCCGCTGCGCGCTGGCCGCGCTGCCCGGCGGGTCGACCAACGTCTTCGCCCGGACCATCGGGCTGCCCAACGACCCGGTCGAGGCGACCGGCGTGCTGCTCGACGCGCTGATCCGGCGCAGCATCCGCCGGGTGGGCCTGGGGTCGGTCAACGGGCGCTACTTCCTGTTCCACACCGGCGTGGGGTTCGACGCGGCGGTGGTCGAGCAGGTCGAGCGCCGCTCCGGGCTCAAGCGCTACGCCGGCCACCCCCTGTTCGTCTACGCCGGCTTCGACACCTGGATCCGTCACTACGACCGGAGCCGGCCACGGTTCGCCGTCCACCACACCGACGGCACCGTGATCGACGACGCCTACCTGACCATCGTGCTCAACACGAACCCCTACACGTACCTCGGCAACCGCCCGCTCAACCTGGCGCCGGAAGCCACCCTCGACCGCGGCCTGGCCGCGGTGACGGTGCGGACGATGGCCTTCGCCCGGTTCCTGCGCATCATCGGCTCGGCGCTGGGCACCGGGCGCGTCATGCGCCGCAGCCGCTGGGTCGACCACCGGGTCGACCTCACGGGCCTGACCGTGCGGGCCTACGGGCCGGTGCCGTACCAGGTCGACGGCGACCACCTGGGCGACGCCGACGTGCTGGAGTTCCGGCACGAGCCCGAGGTGCTCGACCTCGTCCTGCCCTGACGACCCGAGCCGCCCGGCCACGCGGTCGCGCGGTGCGGTCGCGCGGTCGCGCGCTCCTAGAGCACGACCGCCGTCCGGTGGTCGAGGGGCCGGCCGTGGAGGGCGCACGGCGCGCCGGGCACCGTCCGGGGGCAGAGGACCGAGTGCTCGGTCACGACGGCCCGGTACAGCCGGTGGGGCGCCGGCGGTGTGAGGTCGCCGGCCCCGACCGGGCGTACGCCGCGCCGGGCCGGGCCGGGGTAGGCGGCGAGAGCCCCGCCGAGCTCGCTCCCCGGCACCTCGGCGGCGGTGGCGGCCATGTACACGGCCTGCCCGGTGCCGGGCGCCACCGTGGAGTCGAACACGACCATGCCCAGCTCGGGCCGCTCGGCCAGGTTGCGGGAGTGCCGGGCGCCGGGCAGGGACATCCAGTAGTAGGTGCCGTAGCCGTCGGCGCCGAAGTACACCGGGCTCGCCCACGGCCGGCCGGCGGCGTCGGACGTGGCCAGGGTCAGGTACGCGTTCCCGTCGATGATCGCCCGGGCGAGGGCGGCCAGGTCGGACTCGGTCATGTCGCGTCTCCTTGTGTAATCAGTACACCTATGCCGTACACCCAGATCGCGTACGAGGTCGCCGACCACGTCGCCACCATCACGCTCGACCGTCCCGACAAGCTCAACGCGTTCACCCCGACGATGCAGAGGGAGTTGTGCGCGGCGGTCGACGAGGTCGACGCCGACCCCGAGGTGCGGGTCGTGGTGGTGACCGGGCGGGGCCGGGCGTTCTGCGCCGGCGCCGACCTCGGCGGCGGCGGCGACACGTTCGACCGCGGCAGCGACCGGGCGGCGGCCGCCGGCACCGGGCACGAGGCCGACGGCCGGGTCCGGGACGAGGGCGGCCTGGTGGCGCTGCGGTTCTTCGCCTGCACCAAGCCGGTGATCGCTGCGATCAACGGCCCGGCGGTGGGGGTCGGGGTCACGATGACGCTGCCCTGCGATGTGCGGCTGGCATCGAGCACGGCCCGGTTCGGGTTCGTGTTCGCCCGCCGGGGCCTGGTGCCCGAGGCCTGCTCGTCGTGGTTCCTGCCCCGCATCGTGGGCATCAGCCGGGCGATGGCGTGGTGCGCCACCGGCCGGGTCTTCGGTGCCGACGAGGCGCTCGGCGGGGGCCTGGTGCTGGCCGTCCACGAGCCCGACGCGCTGCTGCCGGCCGCCTACGCCCTGGCGGCCGAGATCGCCGCCTCGACCTCGGCCGTGTCGATCACGCTCACCCGGGCGCTGCTGTGGCGGATGCTGACCGAGCCCCATCCCATGGCCGCCCACCGGGTCGACTCGGCGCTCATCGACGCGCTCGGCCGGGCCGCGGACGTCCGCGAGGGCGTGCTGAGCTTCCTGGAGAAGCGGCCGCCGGCCTTCCCTGGCCGGGTGCCCGCCGACCTGCCGGATACCTACCCCTGGTGGACCGACCCGGCGTTCTAGCGCCCCGGGACCGGCGAGCGCTGCGCGGGGTCGGCCACGGCCAGGGCGGCGCGGGCCACGTCGGGCACGTTGGTGACGATGCCGTCGACGCCGATCTCCGACAGCCAGCGGATGCGGTCGGGGTCGTCGCAGGTCCAGGTGTTGACGGCCAGGCCCGCGGCGTGGGCGGTCTCGACCAGTCGGGGCGTGACGAAGGCGTGGTGGGGGTGGAGGGCCCGGTGCCCGTGGTCGGCGGCCTCGGCCACGAGCGTCGCGATCGGGTCGGGAGCGCCGGGCGACGGGGCGTTGGCCGGACCGATCACCAGCCAGGCCGTCGCCAGGTTGGGCGCCAGGGCGCGCACGCGGTCGACGGACGGCAGGTGGAAGCACGACACGATCATGCGGGCCTGCTCGTCGTCGGACCGGGCCAGCAGGGCCTCGACCACCGTGTCGACGAAGGCGAGGCTGGCGTCGAAGTCGACGTCGCCGGGCCAGTTCTTGATCTCGATGTTGACGAGCGCCAGGTCGCCGCAGGCGTCGAGGCCGTCGGGCAGGTCGGCCACCTCCGCCGGCAGCCCGTGCCGCGGCACCGCCACGATGTCGCGCCCGTCGGGGAGGCTGGCGTCGTGGTGCAGGGCGAACCGGTTGTCGGCGGTGCGACGGACGTCGAGCTCCACGCCGTCGGCGCCGAGGGCGGCCGCCGCACGGAACGCCGCGGCCGTGTTCTCCGCCGCAACCCGGGGGGCACCGCGGTGCCCGATGACCAGTGACACGAATTCGTCCTTTCGATGAGGAAAAAAGTGCTTGCCGTCTGCACCAACTACCGGTATCTTTGGCCCGTCGCAGCCACACGCTCCGTCACTTAACGCGGTGGCATGTGAAACTCGTCACAAACGGGTGACCCGAATCCGCCGTGGAGGTCCCGTGGCCCTGACGCAGAGCCGCAGTCTGTCCCTGTCCATCGAGCGCGACGATTGGCGTGAGTTCAGCGCCTGTCGCGATACCGATCCCGATCTGTTCTTCCCTGTCGGCACCACCGGTCCGGCCATCGAGCAGATCGAGAACGCCAAGGCCGTCTGCCGTGTGTGCGACGTCCAGAAGAACTGCCTCGAGTACGCGCTGCTGACCAACCAGGACAGCGGCATCTGGGGTGGCACCTCCGAGGAGGAGCGCCGGGCGATCCGCCGGCAGTGGGTGGCGCGCAGCCGCAAGGCGACCGCCTGAACGACGCCATGCCCGGTCACCTGCGGGCGACCGGTCGGTGATCGGCACCTCGTGCCGGCTGCCAACTCGAGCTGGGAGACTCACCGCGACTTCGGCCTCGCTACGGCGAGGCCGTCATCGTTCTCGGGCTCGACGGGCACCCGCAGGTAGACCTCCGCGCCGGGGCGGTCCCCCGGCCCCCCGGCGCTGTGGATCGAGATCTCGCCCGTCAGGTCGCTCTGGACCAGCGTGCGGACGATCGACAGGCCGAGCCCGGTCACCTTCTCGACGTCGAACGCCTCGGGCAGCCCCACACCGTCGTCGACGACCCGCACCGCCAGCGACTTCCCGTCGCGCTCGATCGAGATGACGACGCGGCCCGGCTCGCCCGTCAGGTCGAGGTCCGCGGGGTAGGCGTGATCGACCGCGTTCTGCAGCAGCTCGTTGAGGACGACCGCCAGCGACGTGGCCGTGCTCGCGGGCAGCACGCCGCCGTCGCCCTCGATGGCGAACCGGATGGGGTGCTCCGGCGAGATCATGTCGGACACCATCCCGACCACCGGCCGGACGATGTCGACGAAGGGCACGTCGTCGCCCGCCTCCCGCGACAGGATCTCGTGGACCAGGGCGATCGACCGGATGCGGCGCACCGACTCCTCGATGGCCATCCGGGCCTCGCTCGTGCCCAGCCGCCGGCCCTGCAGCCGCAGCAGCGACGAGATCGTCTGCAGGTTGTTCTTCACCCGGTGGTGGATCTCGCGGATCGTCTGGTCCTTGGACAGCAGCAGCAGGTCGCGCCGCCGCAGCTCGGAGATGTCGCGCAGCAGCACGACCGCCCCCGTCACCGCCCCGTGGTCGAGCAGGGGGATGCCGCGCATCAGCACGGTCACGTCGACGCCCCGGGGCAGCTCCTCGGTCACCGGCAGGCCCTGGGCGAAGACGTTGCTCACCACCGACTCCTCGAGCCCCAGCTCCGAGAAGCGCAGGCCCTCGGCGTTGGCGTGCACGCCCAGGCGGTGCAGCGTCGACACGGCGTTCGGCGAGCTGTACTCCACCCGGCCCGACGCGTCGATGACGATCACGCCGTCGCCGACGCGTGGCGCATCCTCGGTCTCGACGTCGTCGGCGTCGAACGGGAAGTCGCCGCTGGCGATCATGCGGGCGAACCGGTTGAACACGTCGACGTAGGTGCGCTCCAGCTCGCCCGGCTGGCGACCGAACGACGGCGCCGACTCGCGGGTGAGCACCCCGATGACCTTGTCGCGGTAGCGGATCGGGATGCACAACACCCGCACCCGCTCCTTCAGCGGCGAGATGGTCGTCTCGCCCTCGATGATCTCGCCCAGCCGGTAGGCCCGGGCCACGAGCGGCCGGTCCTCCTCCTCCAGGACGGTGCCCACCCAGTCGGCCCGGTAGACCGTCTGGGCCGTCGTCGGCCGCACCTGACCGAGCACGACGAACCGGTCGCTCCCGTTGTCGCGGGGCTCGCCGACGACCCCGAACAGCAGCAGGTCGGCGAAGCAGAAGTCGGCGAGCAGGCCCCAGCTCGCCGCCAGCCGCTGGAGGTGGGCGACCGACGCGGCATCGAGCCGGGTGAAGAAGCGAGCGAGCTCGGCGAGGCTGGCCATCGGGTCGATTCTGGCAGCGTGCGGGTCCCGTGCGGCGCCGTCAGCGCCAGAGCGCCCTGCCCAGCTCCAGCAGACCGGTCAGGTCGGTGATGTCGTGGTCGGCGTACGGGACCGTCGCGATCACGTCGGCCTCCGCCGCCAGCTCGGCCCGCTGCTCGGCCTCACGGCTGGCGACCACCCCGAAGTTGCGGAAGCTCTCCCCCACCTCGACCAGCACGCGGGCCAGGCGGGCGGGGTCGCCGTCGACGGCTCCGGTGGCGACCACCGCCTCCGCCAGCGGCACCGACTCGGCGCACAGCCGCTGGGCGGCGGTCGCCGCGTCGCGGTCGCCGAACCAGTCCGGCAGCACCTTGTTGAGCACCACCGCCCCCAGCGGGAACCTCCGGTCGCGCAGGGCCTCGATGAAGAACTCGGCCTCCCGCGCCGGCGCCGCCTCGAGCGTCGACACCACCACGAACGTCGTCCGCTTGTCGGACAGCGTGCGGGTCACCGCCCGGGCCCGCCCGACGAACCCGTCGTACATCGTCTGGAACAGCAGGAAGAACTCGGCGATGTCCTGCAGGAACTGCGAGCCCAGGATGCGGTCGGCCATGGTGTAGAAGGGCTTCGACGCCATGGTGAAGATCCGGCTGCGGGCGGGCACCGTGAGCCAGCGCAGCAGCCGGCTGGAGAAGAAGTCGGCCATCCGGTCGGGCGCCTCGAGGAAGTCGATGGCGTTCCGGGTCGGCGGGGTGTCGACCACGATCAGGTCGTAGCGGCCGGACGCGTGGATCTCGTACAGGCGCTCCATGGCGATGTAGTCGTGGCTCTGCACGAAGCGCCCGGTGATGTTCTCGTACAGCGAGTTGGCCAGGATGGCGTCGCGGGTGGCGGGATCCGGCGCGTGGCTGCGGACCAGCTCGTCCCACGACTGCTTGGTGTCGAGCATGGCGGCCCACAGCTCACCCCGCGGCTCGACGCCCGCGGCGGCGAACAGCTCGGGCGGCACCCGGGTCTCGATGTTGCCGAACCGCTCGAGCCCGAGGGCGGTGGCCAGCCGCCGGGCCGGGTCGACGGTGATGACGAGGACCTTGCCGCCCAGGTGCGCCGCCGCCATGGCGGCCGCCGCGGCCGCGGTGGTGGTCTTGCCGACCCCGCCCGAGCCGCAGCAGATCACGATCTCCTTGGCCGCCAGCAGCGACTCGATCGAGGTGGTGGGCGCCGGACGCCGGGCCAGTGCCATCGCCGGCCTCAGTACCCCAGCTCCGCACGCAGGGCGTCGGCGATCTGCCGGGTGGCCCGCACGCCGTGGCTGCGCTGGAACAGCTCTGGCACGTACAGCAGCTCGACACCCGCGGCGAGGCCCGACCGCAGCACGCCCAGGTGCTCGGCCCGGGTGCGCCGCATCTTCACCGCCAGGTCGGCCCCGTCGAGCAGCGGCTCCACCGGCCCGCCGACCGCTGCGGCCAGTGCGGCGAGGGCCGCCGGCTCGCGCAGCGCGCGGAACACTTCCTCCTCGCCCCGCGTGAACAGCTCGGGCAGCACCCGGTTGACCACCACCGCCGCCAGGTCGACGCGGGTCTCGTCGCGCAGCCGGTCCGACAGCTCCAGCGTCTCGTTGACCGGCATCTCCTCGGGTGTCGACACGATGACGACCCCGGTCTGCGCCGGGTCGCCGAGGATCTCGCGCATCCACCCCGTCTGGTCGCGGACCCTGCCCACCTGCACCAGGTCGCCGATGGCCTGGGGCGCCGCCAGCTGGCCGACGATGTGCCCCGAGGCCGGGGCGTCGACCACCACCAGGTCGTAGTGCCGCTCCCGGACCTCGTAGCAGAGCTTGCCGACGACCAGGATCTCCTTCACCCCGGGGGCGGCGTTGGCCACGAAGTCGAGCGTCCGGGCCAGCGGGCCGAGGCGGGCCAGCAGGGGCAGCTTGAGCTGGAGGCTCAGGTACTCCTTCAGCGACTCCTCGGTGTCCATCGACATGGCCCACAGGCGCGGGCCGATCTCGCGCTCGCGGAACTCCGTGGGCCCGGTCTCGAACGCCCCCGCCAGGTTGCCCTTGGCGTCGACCTCGCACAGCAGCGTGCGCTTCCCGTGCGACGCCGCGAGGTGGCCCAGGGCGGCGGCGACGGTGGTCTTGCCGACGCCGCCCTTGCCCGTGACGAACAGCAGCCGGCGGTCGAGCAGGGCGGGCACGGGGGCGCCGGCCGGTCAGCCGCCGAAGCCGATCCGCCGGCCCTTGTCGGTGGCGCCGATCTCGACGTACGCGACCTTGTCGACCGGCACGCCGAACTGGCGGCCCCGCCGGTCGGTGAGCCAGAGCGTGCCACCGTCCGAGAACGCCGAGTCGATGTGCTCACGCACAGCGTCCCCGTCGGTGTCGTCGGCCAGCAAGACCTCGAGCTCCTTCGGCGAGTTCTTCACCCCGATGCGGACGTCCACGATTTCCTCCTGTGTCGAGCGGCGGTCATCGTAGGGGGCCGTCGGCCTCCTCATCGACACGCGCCCACACAGGGTGGTGATCCGCGGCCCAGCGCCGGGTGACCCGGCCGGTGAGCATGCCCTGGAGCGACCCCCGGTCGGCCAGGGCGAACAGGATGTGGCCCGTGACCACCGCCCAGGTGACGATGGCCGTCCAGTCGTGCACGAAGGTGGCGCCGGTGCGGTAGCGGACGTCGAAGTACTCGAACCAGCGCATGATCGAGCCCGTCACCAGCATGACCGGGATCATGCCGAGCACGAAGGCGGCGTTGGCCTTCTGGCCCGCGTTGAACTTGCCGACCTGGTCGCCGGCCTCGCGGCCCCGGGTCCACAGCCAGCGGCGGTCGGCCCGGCTCCAGCGACCGAGGCGGCGGACGTCGGCCCGGAGCGAGGCGCGCCAGGGCCCGGCGTAGGCGAGGATCAGCGGGATCGGCATGGCCACCCCGGCGATCACGTGGACGTCCTTCACGAGGTTGCGCCGGCCGACGAAGGCGGTGAGCGGGCCGACGTAGAGGACGAGCCCGGTCAGCGCGCAGGTGAGCACGGCCGCCGCGGTGGCCCAGTGCAGGGCCCGCTCGGGCCGTGTGAAGCGCTCGATCACGGCCGCCCCGACCGGGGCATCGGCGGCGTCCGGGGCATCGGCAGCGTCCGGGGCGTCCGGGGCATCGGCGGCGTCCGGGGCGTCCGGCGGCGTGGCCGGCTCGGGCAGTCGGCGCGTCGTCACCGCGGGCTCAGGACGTGGGCTCGTCGTCACGGCCGTTGGACCGGCCGACCCAGGCGTCGATGTCGTACCCCCGCACCTCCCAGTAGCCGGGCTGCAGCGAGTCGATCGCCTCGATGCGGTCGAGCCACTTGAGCGACTTGTAGCCGTACATGGGGCCGACGAACAGCCGGACCGGGCCGCCGTGCTCGCGCTTCACCGGGCCGTCGAGCATCTCGTAGGCGGCGAGGACGTCGTCACGGCGGGCCTGGTCGAGGGTGAGGCTCTCGGTGTAGGCGCCGTCGGACGACCAGAGGCGCAGGTGGGTGGCGTTGGCGGCCACGCCGGCCTCGTCCAGCAGGTCGGCGAGCTTCACGCCCGTCCAGGGGACGTCGGCCACCCGCCAGCCGGTGACGCACTGGAAGTCGCGGGTGAGCGCGGTGCGCGGCCGGTCGAGCAGGTCGGCGTAGGCGAGGTCGAGCGGCCGGTCGACCAGGCCGTCGACGGTCAGCCGGTAGGCGTCGCGCGGCACGTCCGGCATGTGGGCGGTGACCGAGTAGATGCGGAACCGCCCGGCCGTGGGGACGAACGACGTGAGCCCGGTGGGGTCGTTCCGGGTGACCGGGCGCAGCGCCGACTCGATGCGGGACTGGACGGTGTCGCCGAAGACGATGCCGGCCGCCCCGAGACCGAGCATGCCGAGCACGATGCGCCGGCCGATGGGCGTTCCCGCGACGGTGCCGTCGCTCTCGATGGCCACGGTGCGAGGGTACGCCCGTGACCGGGCGGCGGGGAGCGCGGCGCGCGTGTGTTCCGCGATCCGTAAGAGGTCGAGCGGATAGGGCGCTCGCCACGGCCTACGCGTGGGGATTTGGCGTGGAAGCACCAGCTCCACAGCACGGCCGACCGGCAACGCAGCACGGTGACACGCGCCGCGTGACCAATCCGCGCACGCTCTAACGCCGGTCAGCCCAGGCGGTGGCGCAGGCGGGCGAGGCGGTCGTCCCACCGGCGGCCCGCGCCCTCGGCCCAGGCGGCCAGGTCGTCGAGCGGGGCGGTGCGGGCGGTGAAGCGGGTCTCCCGGCCCGCCCGCTCGGCCGCCACCAGGCCGGCCTCCCGCAGCAGGCCGAGGTGCTTGGCCACGGCCTGGCGG
>DASSGC010000125.1:0-12036 GCA_035693765.1 Acidimicrobiales bacterium | reverse complement strand
CGAGGTGCTGCGGCGGGGCCGCGGCATGAGCCAGGTGCGGGCCCGGCTGGTCCAGTCCGGCACGACCCGCGTCGACGCCACCTTCACCTGCGGACGGCTCGACCCCGACACCCGGCCGTGGTGGGGCGGCGCCCCGGCCCCCGGCCTGCCGCCGCGCGACGAGATCGAGGAGGGCCGCGTCGCCGGCCCGGGGGGCCTCACGCTGCCGATCCGCCAGCACGTCGACATCCGCCTCGACCCGGCCACCGCGGGCTTCGCCCTCGGTGGGCCGGCGGGCGTCGGCGAGCTGCGGGCCTGGTTCGGCTTCGTCGACGGCCGCGCCGCCGACCCGCTCGCCCTGCTGCTGGCCGTCGACTCCCTGCCGCCCGCCACCTTCGACCTCGCCGGCACCACCGGCTGGGTGCCGACGCTGTCGCTGAGCGCCTACGTCCGGGCGCTGCCCGCGCCGGGGCCGCTCGTCATCCGCCAGCGCGCCAACCTCGTCGAGCGGAACCTCGTCGACGAGGTGTGCGAGGTGTGGGACAGCCGCGGCCGCCTCGTGGCCCAGGCCACCCAGCTCGCCGGGGTGCGGACCTCGGGCGGGGGCGCAGGGCCGTGAAGCGCACCCCGTTCGCCGACTGGCCCTGCTCGATCGCCCGCGCGGTCGACCTGATCGGCGACTGGTGGACGCCCCTCGTGCTGCGCGAGGCCTACCTCGGCGTGCGGCGCTTCGACGACTTCCAACGCAACCTGGGCATCGGCCGCAACATCCTGACCCAGCGCCTGCACCGCCTGGTCGACGAGGAGATGCTGGCCCGCCGGCCCTACCAGGAGCGGCCGGTGCGCCACGAGTACGTCCTCACCGACAAGGGCCGCGACTTCTACCCGGTGGTGGCGGCCATGCAGCGGTGGGGCGACCGTTGGCTGGCGGGCGAGGCGGGCCCGCCGATCGTGCTGCACCACCGTCTGTGCGACCACGACATGGAGGCCCAGGTGGTGTGCTCGGAGTGCGGCGAGCCGCTCGCCCTGCGGGACGTCCGCGCCCGGCGGGGGCCCGGGTTCCGGCCCACCGGGCCGCGGGGCGAGGAGACGCCACCGACCACCCGGTGACAAACCCCGAGAAGAACGTTTATTCTTGGGGACGTGACCGACGTCTCGACGAGGCACGAGCGCACCACCCAGCGCACCACCGGGGGAGCCGCCGGGCCGGGCGCGCCGGGCGGTGACGCCCTCCGCGAGCGACTGCTCCGCGCCGCCGCCGCGGTGTTCGCCCGCCAGGGCTACGACGGCACCAAGATCATGGACGTCGTCCGCGAGTCCGGACTGTCGACCGGCGCGGTCTACGGTCGGTTCCGGTCGAAGAACGACCTGCTGCGCGAGGCGATCATCACCCGGTCGACCGCCGCCGCGCGGGTGGGCGTCGAGGGCCTCCACCGGGTGGCCGACTTCATCGCCGCCGGCGTGAGCCGCACCGACGCCCCGCTCAGCGACGTCGAGGCCCTCCGGCTCGAGGCCTACGTCACCGCCCGGCGCGAGCCCGAGGTGGCCAAGGCCCTGGCCGAGGCCCACGAGCTGTTCCAGCAGCGGATGGCGCCGGTGCTGGCCGCGGCCCGCCGTGACGGGACCGTCGCCGACGACGTCGACCCCGACGCCGCCCTGTTCCTCGTCCGCATCCTGCACCTCGGGCTGCTGCTGCACCGCGGCTCCGGCCTCCCGGGGCCCGACGAGGACGCCTGGCAGGCGCTCGTCGCCCGTGTCGTGGCCAGCATCGGCCAACCCCCCCAACCCCCACCTTCCGAGGAGGACGACCGATGACGGTCACCGACCCCGTCCCCGACCTGCCCAGCGAGGCCGAGGTCGACGCCACGATCAAGATCGTCCGCGACCACGCCGACCGCATCTTCCTGTGGAACTACGACCGGGACCGGACCCAGCTCGTCACGCTCTACAACAAGGCCATGGCGTCCCAGTGGAACAGCGTCACCGAGCTGGACTGGGACACCGACGTCGACCCGGAGGGCCTGGTCGACTTCGACACCCCCCTGATGAAGCTCACCTCCGCCGCCCGCCAGGTCGACGGGTCACCCCTCGCGAGCTGGGGCGACAAGGAGATGACCGAGCTGGGCGTCGAGGCGCTGAAGGCCAACCTCAGCCAGTTCATGCACGGCGAGCAGGGCGCCATGATGACCGCCGCCAAGATCGTCGAGACCGTCCCCTGGATCGACGCCAAGTACTACGCCGCGACCCAGACCATGGACGAGGCGCGCCACACCGAGGTGTTCGCCAAGTACCTGCACACCAAGCTGGGCGAGGCGTACCCCATGAGCCCGTTCCTCGAGGAGCAGATCACCGCGCTGCTCGAGGACAGCCGGTGGGACATCGCCTACCTGGGCATGCAGATCGTGATCGAGAGCCTGGCGCTGGCCGCCTTCGGCAACATGCTGCGCAGCACCGAGGAGCCGCTGCTCCGCAAGCTGCTGCGCTACGTGCTGTCCGACGAGGCCCGCCACGTGGCCTTCGGGGTGCTGAGCCTGGCCGAGTACTACCAGGGGCTCACCGAGGCCGAGCTGAAGGACCGCCAGGAGTTCCTCATCGAGAACACCCTGCGCAACCGGTCGCGGTCGACCACGCCGGAGATCTGGGAGCACATGGGCGTCGACCCCGAGGCCGTCTACCCCGCCATCCTCGAAGCGGCCAACCGCATCAAGGTCCACCCCTTCGCCGGCTTCCAGCGGGGCTTCTTCTCCAAGCTCGTGCCCAACGTGCGCAAGCTCGGGCTGCTCGACGCCAACGACGGCTACCTGCGCCGCCACTGGGGCGAGGCCGGCCTGCTGGAGTTCGAGTTCGCGGACGACACCGGCTCGGACTACACCAGCTACGACGCGGTGGCCCAGGACCGAGCCGCAGCCGCGGCTTCGTGACCGAGGCCGCCATGCTGTCGCGGTTCCGCTCGACCGACGGCACCGAGATCGCCTACCTCGACGAGGGCAGCGGTCCCCTCGTCGTGCTGCTGCACGGCCTCGGGTCGGAGCACCGCGAGAACTGGGTCGACAGCGGCGTCGTGGCGGGGCTGACCCGGGCGGGGCGGCGGGTGGTCGCACCCGACTCCCGCGGCCACGGCCGCTCGGCCAAGCCGCGCGACCAGGCCGACTACGGCACCGGCGCCCTGGTCGGCGACCTCCGGGCCCTGCTCGACCACCTGGGCGTGAGCGAGGCCCGGTCGGTCGACGTCGTCGGCTACTCGATGGGGTCGATCGTCGCGTCCCGCTGGGTGCCCGCCGACGACCGGGCCCGGTCGCTGGTGCTGGCGGGGGTGGGCGACCACATCGCGGACGGCAGCCGGGCCTCGATCACCGGCATCGTCGGCACGGCGCTCCTGGCCGACGATCCCGACACCATCGGCTTCGCCCCGCTGCGCGAGGTGCGCGCGTCGCTCCTGGCCAAGGGCAACGACCGGTTGGCGCTGGCCGCGCTCGACCTCGCGGGCGTCGACGACCCCACACCGGAGCACCTGGCCGGCATGGGCGTCCCCACCCTGGTGCTGGCCGGCGCCGACGACGACCTCGTCGGCTCGCCCCACGACCTGGCCGCCCGCATCCCCGGCGCCACCGTGGCCACCATCCCCGGCGACCACCTCACCGCGGTCGTCTCCGCCGAGTTCCCCGTCGCGGTCTGCGACTTCATCGCCTCCGTCACCCCCACCCCGTCGACACCCAGCGAGGAACCCACCCCGTGAGCGAACGAACCCTGCGCGGCGCCGCCGCCCTCGTCGGCGTGGCCGACGCCGCCTCCCCCACCGGTGAGCTCGACAGCCACGGCCGGGCCCTGGAGGTGGCGATGATCCGCGAGGCGCTCGACGACGCCGGCCTGACCCTGGCCGACGTCGACGGCGTCTGCCACGCCACCTCGCCCACCGGCCTGGCCGAGTTCCTGGGCATCGAGGCCCGCTACTTCGACGGCACGATGGTCGGCGGGTCGAGCTACGAGCTGCACGTCGAGCACGCCGCCGCCGCCATCGCCGCGGGCGTGTGCGACGTGGTCGTCGGCGTCTACGCCTCGACGCCCCGCTCGGACCGCAACCGCCCCGGCGGGGGCTTCGGCCGGCGCATGCCACCCGGCGGGCCGAACCCGATGATGGAGTGGGAGATGCCCTACGGCATGCGGATGCCGATGGGTGCCTACGCGCTCGCCGCCAGCCGCCACATGGCCGTCTACGGCACGACCTCGGAGCAGCTCGCGCAGATCGCGGTGGACACGCGGCGGTGGGCGGCCAAGCACCCCCGGGCCCGCTACCGCGACCCGATCACGGTCGACGACGTGCTCGCCTCGCCGCTGATCTCGTCGCCGCTCCACCTGCTCGACTGCTGCCTGGTGACCGACGGCGCCGGCGCCTTCGTCCTGACCTCGGCGGAGCGGGCCCGCGACCTGGCCCGCCCGCCCGTGTACGTGCTGGGCGCGGCCAGCGGCGGCGTCCACCAGATGATCAGCCAGATGCCCGACCTCACCACCACCGCGGGCACGATCTCCGGGCCGCGGGCCTTCGAGATGGCGGGCATCAAGCACGACGACGTCGACCTGCTGATGGGCTACGACTCGTTCACCATCACCGCCCTGCTGCACCTGGAGGACCTGGGGTTCTGCGCCAAGGGCGAGGGCGGCGCGTTCGTGGAGGACGGCAGGCTCGGCCCCGGCGGCTCGCTGCCCATGAACACCAACGGCGGCGGCCTGTCGTACACCCACCCCGGGATGTACGGCATGTTCCTGCTGGTGGAGGCCGTGCGCCAGCTGCGCGGCGAGGCCGGCGACCGCCAGATCCCCGGGCACCGCGTCGCCGTGGCCCATGGCTCCGGCGGCGTGCTGTCGACGATGGGCACCGTGGTGCTCGGCACCGAGGAGACGCTGTGACCAAGCTCATCGAGCCGCCCGCGAGCGAGGCGGCCGCCCCGTTCTGGGACGCCACGCGCGAGCAGCGACTGGTGCTGCCGTACAGCGCGGTGACCGGCGAGCCGGTGTGGTACCCACGCGAGGCCGACCCGGCCGACCCGCGGCGCCCGTTCGAGTGGCGGGAGGCCAGCGGCGCCGGCACCGTGTACGCCGTCAGCGTCCAGCACAAGCCCGGCCCCGGACGCGACCCGGCCGAGGGCCCCTACGCGGTGGCGCTGGTCGACCTGGACGAGGGCGTGCGGATGATGTCGAACGTGGTCGACTGCCCGCCCGACGAGGTGACCGTGGGCATGGCGGTGCGGGTCGTGTGGCACCCGCTGTCCGACGGGCGGCACCTGCCGCAGTTCGCGCCGGCCTGAGGCCGGCGCCGTCACCCGAACCGAGACCGGGGAACCGAGGGGATCCACACATGGCCACCGATACCGACACCGACACCGCGGGCGCCGACACCGACACCGCGGGCGCCGCCGTCGCCGCCAACGAGGCGCGCTACGCCGAGGCGGCGCGGTCGGGCATGGTGCTCGCCCACTGGGCGTTGCTGCAGCCCGACGTGCCGGCGATCGTGTCGCCGCGCGGCGACCGGACCTTCGCCGAGCTCAACGCCGCGGCCAACCGGCTGGCCCGTGCCCTGCGGGCCCGCGGGGTCGAGGCGGGCGACGCCGTCGCCCTCATGGTGACGAACCGGCCCGAGTTCGCGGAGGTCCTGGCCGCCGCGCAGCGCACCGGCCTGCGGATGACGCCCATCAACTGGCACCTGACGGCCGACGAGGCCGCCTACATCGTGGGCGACTGCCAGGCCAAGGTGTTCGTGGCCGACGCCGCGTTCGCGGCAGTGGCCGCCGCGGCCGCGGCGCAGGCGCCGGCGGCCACGGTGCGGCTGGCCGCGGGCGGCGACATCGACGGCTTCGAGCGGTACGACGCCGCGGTGGCGGGCGAGGACGGCAGCGACCTCGACGACCCGGTGCTCGGCAGCTCGATGCTGTACACGTCGGGCACCACCGGTCGGCCGAAGGGCGTCCACCGCGGGGAGGCGCCGCCCACCTCCGCGCTGGGCCGGCTGTTCGGCTATGTCCCGGGCGAGACGGTGCACCTGTGCACGGGGCCGCTGTACCACGCCGCACCGCTGGCCTTCTCGCTGGCGGGGCCGCTCAACGCGGGCTCGGGCGTGGTGCTGATGGACGGCTGGTCGCCGGCGGACACCCTGCGGCTCATCGCCGAGCACCGCATCACCCACAGCCACATGGTGCCGACGATGTTCCACCGCCTGCTGGCCCTGCCCGACGACGTGCGCGCCGGGGCCGACGTGTCGTCGCTGCGCATGGTCATCCACGGCGCGGCCCCCTGCCCGGTGGCGGTGAAGCAGGCGATCATCGACTGGTGGGGGCCGGTGGTGGTCGAGTACTACGCGGCCACCGAGGGCGTCGGCACCTTCGTCACGAGCGGCGACTGGCTGGCCCGTCCCGGCACCGTGGGCAAGCCGGCGACGGCCGACCACATCCGCATCCTCGACCCGGTGTCGGGCGACGGCGTGCCGGCCGGTGAGGTGGGCACCGTCTACCTGAAGGCGCCGGAGGTCGGCCGGTTCGACTACTTCGGCGACGCCGGCAAGACCGCCGACAGCTACCGGGGCGACTACTACACGATGGGCGACGTCGGCTACCTCGACGAGGACGGCTGGCTGTTCCTCACCGACCGCAGCGCCGACCTCATCATCTCGGGTGGGGTGAACGTCTACCCGGCCGAGGTCGAGGCCGAGCTGCTCGGCCACCCGGCGGTCGGCGACGCCGCCGTGATCGGCGTGCCCGACCCGGAGTGGGGCGAGATGGTGGTGGCCGTGGTCGAGGTGGCCGCCGGCGCCGAGCCGTCGGACGACCTGGCCGAGGCGTTGATCGCCCACTGCCGCGACCGGCTGGCCCACTTCAAGTGCCCGCGCCGCGTCGACTTCGTGGACCACCTGCCCCGCACCGACAGCGGGAAGCTCTACAAGCGCCGGTTGCGGGACGACTACCGGGCGCGGGCTGCGGAGGACGCTCCGAAGCCCTGACCTAGACTCCGGGAGGTTTCGGGTGCCGGGGGCGGAACGAGAAGCAACCGTGCCGGGGGAGGGCCGCAGTCCGACCTCGGCGACGTAGCGGAGATGAGGGAGTTCCATGTCCAGCACCATCGAACACGCCGGATTCGCCACGGCTGAGCCGGACGCCCCCGTCGGGGGCGGTCGACCGGCGCCGCCGGCGACATCCGGCGTGCCCGCCGCACTGCGCATCGGCGCCCTGGCGTCGTTGGCGGCCGGCGCGATCCACGCGACCGCGTCGGGCACGCACGGCGACGCCCGCCGGGTGATCGCCGCCTTCGCCCTGGTCGCCGTGGCCCAGATCGGCTGGGGCGTGCTGGCGATGATGCGCTCCGGCCGGCTGGTGAGCCTGGCCGGCGTGGCCGTCAACGGCGCGGTGCTCGGCGGCTGGGTGCTGGCCAAGACCAGGGGGATCGGCTTCATCGACGGCCTCGACGCCGCGGAGGACCCGGCGTTCGCCGACACGCTGGCGGCGGGACTGGCCGTGGTGGCCATCGCGGGCGCCGGGCTGGCGCTCCTCCGGGGTGCGCGGTGGGTGTCCCGCCCCTACCCCGGCCTCGTCGGCGTGGCGGCCGTGGCCGCGGTGTCGCTGGCGGTGCCCGGCATGGTCGCCACCGGCGGGCACGACCACCCGGGCGGCGATGTCGACGCCGGCGGCCATGCGGCCGGCGCCCACGACATGGCGGGCATGGACCACGGGGCCGGGGGCGCCGGCCACGGGGGCGAGGAAGCGGCCGCGCCCAGGCCCTACGACGCCACCCTGCCCGTCGACCTCGGCGGCGTGCCGGGCGTGTCGGCGGAGGAGGAGGCGGAGGCCGAGGCGGTCGTGACGGCGTCCATCGAGCGGTTGCCGCAGTTCGCCGACTGGACGACGCTCGCCGACAAGGGCTGGTACTCCATCCACGACGCGTTCGCGCCCGGGCAGGTCGAGCACTTCATGAACTGGCCGCTCATCGCCGACGACAAGGTGCTCGACCCGGACGCCCCCGAGTCGCTCGTCTTCGAGTGGCAGCCGGACGGATCGAAGAAGCTGGTCGCGGCCATGTACATGGCCGACCGCGGGACGCCGCTCGACGCCGTGCCCGACGTGGGCGGCAAGCTCGTGCAGTGGCACATCCACGACAACCTGTGCTTCATGGGCGAGGAGAACCAGTGGGTCGTCGGCGGCGTGTCCCCGCCCGACCAGCCCTGCCGGCCGGGCACGTTCCGGTTCGAGGAGCAGACGCCCATGGTCCACGTGTGGATCACCCCCCACCCGTGCGGCCCGTTCGCGGCCCTGGAGGGCATCGCCGGCGGGCAGATCCAGCCCGGCGAGGAGCGCCTCTGCGACCACGCCCACGGCTCGGACACCTAGCGGCACCTGAACGCATCCGACCGCTCCTGACCGCCGGGCGAACCCTTCGGGGACACCTGACGCGTGGTTCAGGCGCGGGGTTCCGCCGAGTAAGTTTTCGCCCGGCGGGACGCCACCCTCGCACGATCGCTGGGAGCAGCAGTGAACGAATTCGATTGGAACGCCGGCGAGCGGCCACCCGACGGGCAGGCCGCCGCCCCGCCGCGGGTGCCCGGCCTCCTCCGGGCTGCCGCGGTCGCCTCGCTCGGCGCCGGTGCGATCCACGCCACCGCGGCGGGCTCGCACAGCGAGCACCGCAGCGCGGTCGTGGCGTTCGCCGTCGTCGCCGTCCTCCAGATCGGCTGGGGTGCCCTGGCCCTCGCCCGGTCCGGCGGGCTCGTCAGCCTGGCCGGCATCGCCGTCAACGGCGCCGCCGTCGGCGGCTGGGTGCTGGCCAAGACCTCCGGCATCAGCTTCATCACCGGGCTCGACGTCAAGGAGAGCCCCGAGCTGGCCGACACCCTGTGCGCCAGCCTCGGTGCCGTCGCGGTCCTGGGCGCGCTGGCGGCCCTCGCCACCGGCGTCGAGTGGATCTCGCGCCCGCACCCGGGTCTCGTCGGGCTGGCCGCCGTCGCGACCCTGTCGGTGGCCGTCCCCGGCATGGTCGCCACCGGCGAGCACGGCCACGGCGGCGGGACCCATGCCTCCGGCGAGCACGACATGGCGGGGATGGACCACGGGCACGGGTCCGCCCAGCCCAAGCCGTACGACGCCACCCTCCCGGTCGACCTCAGCGGCGTCGAGGGCGTGTCGGCCGCGGAGCAGAAGGAGGCCGAGGACCTCCTCACCGAGACCCTGCAGATCCTGCCGGGCAAGTTCAGCGACCCGGCGAAGCTGCCCGCGATGGGCTGGTACCCCATCGGCGACGCCGTCACCGGCTTCGAGCACTTCATCAACTGGCCCCTGATCGACGACGGCATCACGCTCGACCCCGACAAGCCCGAGTCGATCGTCTACGAGGTCCTGCCCGACGGCACCAGGAAGCTGGTGGCGGCCATGTTCATCGAGCCCCGCGACGTGACGCTCGAGAACGCGCCCGACTTCGGCGGGGACCTCATCCAATGGCACAGCCACACGAACCTCTGCTACGGCGGCGAGCCCAACAAGCTCATGATCCGGGCCGTGGTCGAGTACCCGGCGCCGTGCCCGGGGGACACGTTCCGCGACCACCTCTCGCCGATGATCCACGTGTGGGTCACACCGCACGAGTGCGGGCCGTTCGCGGCGCTCGAGGGCGAGGGCGGCGGCGTGATCGCGCCCGGCGAGGAGAAGGCCTGCGACCACGCGCACGGTGCCCCGCCCGGGGCGACGGACCCCGCGGCCCAACCCTCCTGACCAGCGGCACGATCGTCCCCCCGCCCCCTCTCTGTGACGCCCGTCACCCATGGTCACCGGTGTGCTGTGGAGGCACTACTCTTCGTCGTGCGAGCAACACGTCGGGGGACGACAGGGACCATCTCGCAGGGGGGCGATCGTGCGCCGCATTCCTATCCGCACCAAGCTGGCGGCCGCGCTGCTGGTGCCGCTGGTGGTGCTGTTCACGCTGACGGCGGTGGAGGTGCTGCGCCTCGTCGACGAGGTCGGCGAGGTGCGGGCGCAGGCCGAGCTGGCTGAGGCGGCCATCGGCCCTGGCGGCCTCATCAACACCCTGCAGGACGAGCGGAGCTGGGCCGCCGTCGACCTCGTCGGGCGGCAGGACTCGTCGGCGGGGATCCTGCCCGCCGCCCGGGGCTACGACGAGACCCGGGCGGCGACCGACGAGGCCGTCGCCGCACTGCGCGACGAGATCGAGCACCTGGCGGGACCGGTGGCCGATGCCTACGAGGGGCCGCTCGACGCCCTTGCCGCCCTCGACCAGGTCCGCACCGACATCGACACCAACCGGGCGAGCTCACCGGCGATGGGGACGAACGAGAACGAGGGCTTCTCGCAGAGCATCTTCGTCCGGTACACCGACCTGATCCAGCCGCTCTTCGCCGCCGCCGACGACGTGACCGCCACCATCGAGGACCCGGAGCTGCGGCAGGGGACCGACCTGGTCAACCGCATCGGCCAGAACATCGACCTGTTCTCGGTGATGGCCCGCCACAACATCCTCCTCGTCACCGGCGGCCCGGCGGGCGACGTCCCCGCGGGCGCGTGGGACGAGACGGCTCAGCGCGACGCGGCGGTGGCGCGCAAGGTCTTCTGGGACCAGAACGACCGCATCATCCGCCGGGCGCCGCCGCCCTACGACACCGTGGTGGAGGCCGGCGTCCCCGACGAGTTCGTCACCAACTTCACCGACCTGTCCCAGCGGGTCATCGACGGCGACGAGGTCGCGATCGACGAGCTCGTCCAGCCGCTCACGGTCGCCGACTACGGCGGCCTGCGGCCGCTCCGGATCGCCATGTCGGACGAGGTCGACGACGTGGCCGCGGCCACCATCGACGACGCCGTGCGCACCGAGCGGTTCTTCCTCGCCCTGGCCGGTGTCACGCTGATCGCCGCGCTGCTGCTCACCTGGCTGGTGTCCCGGTCGATCACCGGGCCGCTGCAGGCCCTCACCCGCCAGGCCAAGGTGATGGCGGAGGTGCGGCTGCCGGCAGCCGTGCTGGAGGTGCTGGAGACGCCGCTGGGGGAGGACGTCCAGGTGCCTCCCGTCGAACCGGTGCGCGTGGTGACGCGGGACGAGGTGGACGAGGTCGCCGACGCGCTGAACTCGGTGCAGGACACGGCCCTCGACCTGGCGGTCGAGCAGGCGGTGCTGCGGCGCAACATCGCCGACAGCTTCGTGAACATGGGTCGCCGCAACCAGCATCTGCTCGTCCGCCAGCTCGACTTCATCACCCGCCTGGAGACGTGCGAGACCGATCCCGACGCCCTGGCGAACCTGTACCTCCTCGACCATCTCGCCACCCGGATGCGCCGCAACGCCGAGTCGCTCCTGGTGCTGGCGGGCATCGAGCAGCCGCGCCAGTGGGTGCAGCCGCTGCCGCTCGCCGACGTCGTCCGGTCGGCACGCGGTGAGGTGGAGGACTTCCAGCGGGTGGTGGTCCACCCGCTGGCGCCCGCCACCATCCTCGGGTCGGCGGCGGCGGACATCGCGCACCTGCTGGCCGAGCTGGTGGAGAACGCGCTGACCTTCTCGCCGCCCGACCGGCCGGTCGACGTGCACGGCGGCCCGCTCGCCGACGGCCGCTACCGGCTGGCGGTCATCGACCGGGGCGTCGGCATGGACGACGAGGCGCGGGCCACGGCCAACCGTCGCCTGGCGGGCGGCGAGAGCTTCACGGTGGCGCCGTCGAAGTACCTGGGGCACTACGTGGCGGGCAACCTCGCGGCCCGGCACGGCATCGCGGTGTTCCTCGTGCCGACCGAGGGCACGCAGGGCACCACCGCCACGATCGACCTGCCACCCCCGCTGATCACCACGCGCGATCGCGCGCCGGCCGCGCCCGGCCCTGCCTGGCCCGACCAGCGCCGGACGGGACCGGTGGCGGTCACCGCGCCCGAGGGGGCCCCACCCTTCGCACCGGCCGCACCGGCCGCACCGCAGGTGCAGCCGCCGGTGGCCGCCCGGGCGGCGGCCACCGTGCCGCCCGCCCCGCGACTGACCGGCGTCGCGCCGGCGGACCGGCCGGGCCCGGTCGAGGGGCGCCCGGCGCCC
>DASSGC010000124.1:0-6682 GCA_035693765.1 Acidimicrobiales bacterium | reverse complement strand
CCCGCAGCACGAAGAAGCCCAGGACGGCGGCGACGCATACGAGCACGACCCCGCGCACGGGGCTGGGCCGGTGGGCCGCGTGCCGGGTCGTGGGTCGCTCGGTGGTCTGCATGGATGGCCTCCTCAGCGCTCGTTCCCGGTGATGGTGCGGCCGAGCACCCGGGCCTGGCGGCGCAGGCGGCGCGCCCGGCGGAGGCGGTGCACCACCAGCGGGTCGTGGGCGACGGCGTCGGGGTCGTCGAGCAGGCGCTGCAGCGCCCGGTAGTAGGCCGTGGGCGACAGGCCGAGGCGCTCGCGGACGGCGGGTCCCTTGGCCGAGGGGACGAGCCACCATCCCCGCTCGAAATCGAGGATCGCCCGGTCGCGATCGCTGAGTGCCATCTCGACAAGGCTGGCCGGGCGGCCCTCGCGATGCAAGCACCCTCGGCGCGCCCCCCGGCCGGTAGGGTCGCGGGACTGCCCGAGTAGCTCAGCCGGCCAGAGCAGGCGCCTTGTAAGCGTCAGGTCGCGGGTTCGACTCCCGCCTCGGGCTCGAGCGCCCGGTCCTGCCCGCGGCCGCTCAGCGCCGGCGGGCGATCTCGAAGCAGGCGAGGGCGGCCGCGGCCGACACGTTCAGCGATCCGAGGTGGCCCCGCAGGGGGATGGCCACCACCTCGTCGCACCGCTCGCGCACCAGGCGGGACAGGCCGCGGCCCTCCGCCCCCAGCACCAGGCACAGCGGCCCGTCGCCGCCCGCCATCTCGTAGAGCGACGTGGTGGCGGCGCCGTCGAGCCCGACCACGTGGACACCGGCCCGCCGGAGGTCGGCCAGCGCCGCCGGCAACCCACCCACGACCGCCAGCGGCACGTGCTCGATCGCCCCGGCGGCCGCCTTGGTGGCGGCCGGGGTGACGTGCACGGCCCGGTGGCGGGGCAGCAACGCGCCCGTGACCCCGGCGCACTCGGCCGACCGGAGGATGGCGCCCAGGTTGCCCGGGTCGGTCACCCCGTCCAGCGCGACGAGGAACGGCGCGGGGCGGCCGGGACCCGAGGCCACCAGGTCGTCCAGCGCCGCCTCGGGGAGCGGCGCCGCCAGGGCGAGCACGCCCTGGGGTGCCTCGCTGCGGGCCTGGGCGGCCAGCCGGCCCCGCCCCACGATCGTCACCGCCACCCGGTTGGCGGCCGCCAGCTCGCGGATGTCGGCCAGGATCGGCGCGTCGCCGCCCTCGTCCACCATCCACAGCTCGCGGACCCGGCGCTTCCCGGCCAGCAGCAGCTCGCGCACGGCCTGCCGGCCCTCGACCTGGTCGCCGCCGAGGCCCCGATCCGACGACCTCCGGCCCCGCCGGACCGCCTGGCCCGACCGGGCCGGCGGCCTGCCCGTGATCCTCGTGGGCGGCGGCGCCGGGCGGTCGCCCTGCCCGCGGCCCGCGCCGCCCCGGCCCGCCGACCGGTTGCCCCCGGCCGCGCGGCCGCTGGTCCCGCCGCCGCTCTGCCCGCGACCGGCACCCGGCCGCCCGCCGCCACCCGCACCACCCCCCGCACCGCCGCGCGGGGGCCGGCCACCGCCCTGGCCGCGCCCGCCCTGGCCACGCCCACCCTGGCCACGCCCACCCTGGCCACGTCCGCCGGGCACACCCCGGCGCGGCGGGCTCACACCCCCACCACCAGGGCGACGGCGAAGCAGGCGACGCCCTCCGCCCGGCCCAGGGCGCCCAGCCCCTCGGCCCGCTTGCCCTTGACGGTCACCGGCGCGCCGACCGCGGCGCTGAGCCGCTCGTGCATGGCCTGCCGCTGCGGGGCGAGCTTCGGTCGCTCCGCCACCACCGTGCAGTCGACGTTCTGGGGCGCCCAGCCGGCGGCCCGCACGTCGGCCACCGCCCGGCACAGCAGGTCGATGGAGTCGGCGCCCGCCAGCGCGGGTTCGGTGTCGGGGAAGTGCTGGCCGATGTCGCCGAGGCCCGCGGCGCCGAGCAGCGCGTCGGTCACCGCGTGGGCCACCACGTCGGCGTCGCTGTGGCCGGCCAGGCCGGTCTCGCCGGGGAAGGCGACGCCACCGAGCACGAGGGCGCGGCCCGGGTCGTCGCTGAAGGGGTGCACGTCGAACCCGTGGCCGACGCGCACCCGGTCCGGCAGGGTGGCCACGTCAGCGGGCACCGAGCAGCGCCTCGGCGACCGCCAGGTCGGCGCGGGCGGTGATCTTGATGTTCTCGGGCGATCCGTCCACGACGACCACCTTGCCACCCGCAGCCTCGACGAGCGACGCATCGTCGGTGGCCTCGGGATCGCCGGCGTGGGCGGCCCGCAGGCTCGGGCCCCGGAACGCCTGCGGCGTCTGCACGGCGACGAGGCCCTCCCGGTCGACCGGTCCACCCGCCCGGTCGCGCAGGCTGTCGCTCACCGGCAGGCCGGGCAGCGCGGCATCGGCCCCGGCGCGGACCGCCTCGACCACGGCGGCGAACAGCGCGGGTCCGGCCAGCGGCCGGGCACCGTCGTGCACCACGATCACCTCGGCGCCGGCCGGCACGAGGGCGAGGCCGGCGCGCACCGAGCCGGACCGCGTGGCCGCGCCGGTGGCCACGGCGTCCGCCAGCGGCTCGTCGTCGCCGCGCCGCTCGGGGGGCACGACGATGACGACGCCGTCGGCCACGCTCCGTGCCGCGTCCAGGGACCAGTCGAGGACCCGCCGCCCGGCCAGGGGTGCGTACTGCTTGGCCCCGCCGAACCGGCGACCCTCGCCTGCCGCCACCACGATGACCCACACGGCGCCCATGACGGCGGGAGGCTATCGCCGGCCCGCCCCGCCCGGCCGGGTGGCCCGCCGGCCGCGGCGCTGACCCGCCTGTCAGCACGGCAGGTCCGGGCGTCGTTATCGTTCCCGGTGATGACCCCAACCGATCTGCTCGCGGGCGTGGATCTCTTCGCCGATCTCACCCCGCAGGAACTGCTCCACCTCGCCGACGCAAGCACCACCGAAGACCTGCGGCGCGGGGACGTGCTGTTCCACGAGGACGACCCCGGCGACACCGTCTACATCGTCATCGAGGGGCGCATCGCCATCGCCAAGCGGTCGATCGACGGGCGCGAATCGGTCGTCGCCCTCATGGAGCCGGGCGACCTGTTCGGCGAGATGCAGTTGTTCGAGAACCAGGGCCGCACGGCCGAGGCCCGGGCGCTGGAGCCGTCGCAGGTGCTGGCCATCGGCTACGAGCCGATCCGCCAGGTCTACGAGCAACGCCCGGAGCTGCTGTGGAGCGTCGTGGCGCTGCTGGCCGGGCGCCTGCGGACGATGGACGTCGCGCTGGCCGACTCGGTGTTCCTCGACGTCACCGGCCGGACCGCCAAACGCCTCGTCGAGATGGCGGCCGGGGCCGACGAGTTCACGCTGCCGGTCACCCAGGAGGAGCTGGCCGCCATGGTCGGCGCCTCCCGCGAGCGGGTCAACAAGGCGATCGCCAGCTTCGTGCGGCTGGGATGGATCGAGCAGTCGGAGCGGCGCTACCGCATCACCGACCGCGAGCAGCTCGAACGCCGGGCCCGCTGACCGGCGCCCCGCGCCGCGGGCGGGCGCAACGCCCGGTCGTCCGGTTCAGCCGCCGCTCACGTGGGCGAGGACCCGCCGCCACGCGTCGGCCGCGTCGCCGGCCCGGTGGCTCGGCCGGCTGGGATCGTGGACGAAGCCGTGGTCGGCGCCCTCGTACCGCACCACCTCCACGCCCGCCGCCTCCAGCGCGACGAGATCGGCCTCGGGCACCCAGGGATCGGCCGTGCCGGCGATGTGCAGGGTCGGGCACGCGCCCGCCCTGGCCAGCGCCGCCAGCGGCTCGCCCTGCGTCGGGCTCCGCCACATGTCGGGGACCCGGCCCATGCCGTAGAACGCCGCCGCCGCATGGAACCGCCCGGTGCCCGCCGCCTTGAGCGTGTACATGCCGCCCATGCAGAAGCCGATGATGCCGACCGGCTCGACCCCGGTGGCGTCGGCCGCGGCGGCGGCGTCGCCGAGCACCCGCTCATCCTCGACCGATCCCCCGGCCGCCATCCGGTCGGCCAGCGTGGGCAGGTCGTCCCGCCCCGGCCACAGCTCGAACGCGCACACCGTCCAGCCGTTCTCGGCCGCGAGCCGGGCCACGAGGTCGTCGAACAGCGGGCGCAGGCCCCCGATGTCGGGCACGACCACGAGGCCGCGGGTGGGCTCGCCCGGCGGGTGGGCGATCTCGGCGGGCGTGCCCGAGGGCAGGGTGATGCGCATGGCGGCAGGCGACCTCCTGGACGAGCGGGTCCGGCGGTCAGGAGTATCGGTCGAGGATCGACGTCTCGGCCAGGCGGGACAGGCCCTCCTTGATGGCCCGCGCCCGGCTCTGCCCGACCCCGGTGACCTCGTCGAGGTCGTCGATCGTGGCCCGCATGATCTTCTGCAGCGACCCGAACCGGTTGACGATGCGCTCGATGACCGCCTCCGGCAGCCGGGGGATGCGCGACAGCAGCCGGTAGCCGCGGGGCTGCACGTTGGTGTCGAGCTCGAGCGAGCTGCCCGGCAGGTGCAGCGTGGCCCCGACCGCCTTGGAGTCGAGCAGCTCCTCGGTGCCCATGGCCGACAGCGCCGCCATGCCCTGGTCGAGGTGCCACTCGCCCTCGTCGGTGAAGTAGTCGAGCATCACCAGGCGGCGGTCGTCCTCGACCCCGCCCATCAGCTCCTCGAGCTGGAGCTTCACCAGCCGGCCGTCGACCCCGAGCTGGACGATGTCGCCGGCGATCTCGTCCGCGATGCGTCGCACCATCTCGGTGCGCTGGAGCACGTTGACGACGTCGCGGACCGTGACCAGGTCCTCCACCTCCAGCGCCGACAACGCGGCCGTGACCCCGTCGAGCCGGTCGCGGTAGCGCTCCAGGGTCTGCAGCGCCTGGTTGGCCCGCACCAGCAACCGCGGGATCGTCTCCAGCGGGTGCTTCTCGTCGCCGACGTACACGGCGATGATCGACATGTCCTCCGACACCGAGATGACGGGCACGTCGATCGACCGGGCCACCCGCTCGGCGGTGCGGTGCCGCGTGCCGGTCTCGGAGGTGGGCACGTTGGGGTTGGGCACGAGGTGCACGTTGGCCCGGGCGATGCGGCTGGCGTCGGACGCCAGGATGATCGCTCCGTCCATCTTGGCCAGCTCCGAGAGGCGCTGCGGGCTGAACGCCGCGTCGAGGAGGAAGCCCCCGGAGCAGATGTTCAGCACCTCGGGGCCGTCGCCCACCACGATGAGGGCGCCCATGTTGGCCTGCAGGATGCGGTCGATGCCCTCGCGCAGACCGGTGCCGGGCGCCACCGCGGCGAGCGCCTCCATGAGCTGGGCGCTTGGGCGGGTGACCACGTGCTCAATGGTACTTGCCCGTCTCCGGTCACCCGGCCGAGGCGGCGGCGGGCGCGGTTCCGGCACCCGCTGCGAAGGCGTGGTGGTGCACGGCATCGGCGATGGACGCGGCCCGGCTGAGCCGCATCGGGGCCGGGGCGTCGGGCGCCGAACGGGGCACCACGGCCCGCATGAAGCCGAGGCGGGCCGCCTCGGCCAGGCGGCGCTCGGTGCGGTGGACCTGCCGCAGCTCGCCGCCCAGCCCGATCTCGCCGCAGGTGACCAGATCTGCGGGCAGGGGGCGCCCCGTGGCCGACGACGCCACCGCCAGCGCGACCGCCAGATCGGCGCCCGGCTCGTGCACCCGCACGCCGCCGGCCACCGCCACGTGCACCTCGGCCCGGCCCAGGTCGAGGCCGGCGTGGCGTTCGAGCACGGCCAGCACCTGGGCGAGGCGGCCCCCGTCGACCCCCTGGGCCGTGCGCCGGGGCGCCGGCACCGTGCTGGGCACGACCAGGGCCTGGACCTCCACGAGCAGCGGGCGCTGGCCGTCGAGCACCGGGGCGACCACCGAGCCCGGCACGCCCGGTTGCCGGTCGGCGAGGAACAGCGCGCTCGGGTCGGGGACGCCGGCCAGGCCCTGCTCCCCCATCTCGAACAGGCCCAGCTCGTGGGTGCTGCCGAACCGGTGCTTCACCGCCCGGAGCATGCGCAGGGCGTGGTGGCGGTCGCCCTCGAAGGCGAGCACGGTGTCGACCAGGTGCTCCAGCACGCGCGGCCCCGCCAGGCCGCCCTCCTTGGTCACGTGGCCCACGAGCACGACGCTCATGCCGCGCGCCTTGGCCTCGGCCACGAGCCGCTGGGCGCAGCCCCGCACCTGCCCCACCGATCCCGGCGCGGAGCCCAGGTCGGGGTCGTGGACCGTCTGGATGGAGTCGACCACGAGGACCGCGGGCCCCAGCGCGTCGGCGTGGCCGACGATGTGGGGCAGCGACGTCTCGGCCACGAGCCACAGCGACGGCGCGCACACCCCCAGGCGCTCGGCCCGCAGGGCCACCTGGCGGGCCGACTCCTCGGCCGTGACGTAGAGGCAGGTGCCGCCCGGGGTCGGGCCACCGGCGATGGCCGCCAGCGCCTGGAGCAGCAGCGTCGACTTGCCGACGCCCGGCTCACCGCCGAGCACGGTGACCGATCCCGGCACCAGCCCCCCGCCCAACACCCGGTCGAGCTCCTCGTCGCCGGTCGGCACCGGGTGGGTGGCGTCGCCCACCGCCTCCGCGATGGGGATCGGCACCGACGGCGCGACCAGCGCGACCCCCGCCCGGCCGGGTGCGGTCATGACCTCCTCGGCGAGGGTGCCGCTG
>DASSGC010000123.1:0-9704 GCA_035693765.1 Acidimicrobiales bacterium | reverse complement strand
ACGCCGGCGGGCCGCCCGCCGGTAGGCGTCGATGTGCCACGACGACACGAGCAGGGCGTGGGGGGCGAACCTGGCCACGGCCGCCTCGACCTCACCGGCGTCCGGAGCGCCGCTCCACGCCCGGGCCTGCAGGCCCCGGGTGACGGCGTCGGCCTCGAACGGCGCGGTGCCGTCACCCGCCTTGTGGAACACCATGACGTCGACGTCGCGGGCCGCCAACCGGGTGAACGCGGCGTGGGCGTAGCCCGACATGCCCTGCCACAGGATGGCCACCCGGGCCCTCTCGCCTGCCTGCGCCCCGACCTCCATGGAATTGACGTCCTCCCGATCGTTCACGCCACCGGGGCCGCCGGCGCCGACCGCGTGCGATGGCCGGCACCGTCCCCGGCAGGCCCGTGGCGCATCGCCCGGCGGAACGCCGACCACCAGATCGCGACGGAGACCACGTTGGCCAGCCCGAAGCCGGCAGCGTAGCCCTGCCCGGCGCCGGCGGCAGCACCCCCGAGTGGCAGCCCGAGCTGCGCCGGAACGGTCTGGAGCCGGGCCCGGAGGCTCTCGCGGGCGGCGCCCAGCGACCGGACCCCGGCGAAGCCACCCGTGGCCGCGCTGCCCGCCACCATGGCCAGGCCCATGGGCAGCATCAGCTCCTCGGCGTCGGCCCACGTCGCCCCGAACAACGACGTGCCCACGCGGTCGGGCAGCAGCAGACCGACGACCATCCACGCCAGCGCCACGCCGGCAAGCCCGACGCTGGCGGCCAGCATCATCCGGTGGAGCCGGTCCGGCCGGCCGGCCACCTGGGCACCCTCGGGCACCAGGGCCAGGTAGATCCCCGCGTGCAAGGTGTTGAGGGGCCCGTAGAACACCTGCGCCGCCCGTACGGCCCCGAGCGCACCCAGGCCCGCGATGGCGCCCAGGCCCCCGAGGACGAGCTGGCCCACCGCCTGCCCGGTCACGAACTCGCCCACGAACCGGCTCCCCATCTCCCGGGTGGTGACGAACCAGCGCCAGAGATGGGGTCGCCCCATGCAGTCGCGGCCCAGCACGACACCGATCGCGACGCCGACCCCCGACGCCAGACCCCAGGCGACCGCGTACCACTGGGCACCGACACCGGGGGGCGCCAGCGGCAGGACCGCGCCCACGCCCGCCAGCCAGCCGAGGTCGACCGCCAGCGCCGCCGCCGGCCGGTCGACGATGAAGGCGTAGCGCCACGCGTCCTGCACCAGCATCAGCGGCAGGACCGGAGCCAGGCCCAGCAGTGCCGACCCGGCGCCACCGGGAACGAGCGCGCCGATGACCGCCACGGCCGCCGCGCCCACCCCGGCGAACGTCAGGCAGGCGCCCAGCAGGTCGGGCACCACCGCCTCGCGGTCGGCCCGGCCGCGGTGCGAGTAGCTCGACAGCAGCGGCTCACCCAGGAGCGCGCGACCGGTCCCGGCCACGAGCAGGTAGGCGACGTTCACGACACCGAACGCGCCGAAGCCGTCGGCGGGCAACGACCGGGCGACGATGACCGCCACCACGACGTTGCTGAGCGTCGAGATCCCCTGGTCGGCGACGACCAGGAAGCGGCGGCGGTTCGCCAGGGTCGCCACCGCCCGGCGTCTCAGTGGTCGGCCAGGCTCGCAGCGACCTGGTCGTGCACCCAGGCGTAGGTGCTGGCGAGTCCGTCCGCGAGGCTGACCGACGGGGCCCAGCCCAGCCGCTCGCGGACGAGGGTGTTGTCGCTGTTGCGCCCGCGCACGCCCTGGGGGGCGTCGAGCCGGTAGCGGCGGTCGAGCGACACCCCGGCGATGGCCTCGACGATGTCGACGAGCTGGCTGATGGTGACGAGCCGGTCGCTGCCGATGTTGAGCGGCTCGCGCACGTCGCTCGCCGTGAGCCGCAGCGTGCCCTCCAGGCAGTCGTCGATGTAGGTGAAGCTGCGGGTCTGCTGACCGTCGCCCCAGATCTCGATGGTGTGGTCGCCCGTCAGCGCGGCGGTGGCCACCTTGCGGCAGATGGCGGCCGGGGCCTTCTCGCGCCCGCCCGCCCAGGTGCCCTCCGGGCCGTACACGTTGTGGTAGCGCGCCACCCGGGTCTCGATGCCGAAGTCCTCGGCGAAGTGCCGGCACATGCGCTCGCTGAACAGCTTCTCCCAGCCGTAGCCGTCCTCGGGCTGTGCCGGGTACGCGTCCGGCTCGCGCAGGGGCTCCACCTCGGGGGACGACTGCTTCCCGGCGGCGTAGACGCACGCCGACGACGAGTAGAAGAGCCGCTCCGCCCCGGCGTCGCGGGCGGCGACCAGCACATGGGTCGACACGAGCACCGAGAGCATGCACAGGGCCTTGTTGTTCTCGATGAAGCCCATGCCGCCCATGTCGGCCGCGAGGTTGAAGACGGTGTCGACGTCACGCGTCGCGTCGCGGCAGGCGTCGAGCAGCTCGAGGTTGGCATGGACGTTCTCGACGTCGTCGAAGACCTGGTACCAGTCCTCCTTGGGCTTGCAGTCGACGGCGCGGATCCGGCCGACGCCCTCGTCCCGCAGGCGCGCGACGAGGTGGCCGCCGATGAACCCACCGGCGCCGGTCACCAGCACGTGCTTCATCTCAGGCTCGGGTCTCCTTGTCGGCGGCTCGCACCGCGCCGCGGACGACCGCCCGCTCGATGACGTCCTGGAAGCGGTCGGCGATCACGGCGGTGTCGAAGGTCGCCTCAGCGTACGCCCGTGCCCGCTGGCCCGCGTCCGCCCGTAGCGCGGCGTCGACGCGGAGCTGTTTCGCCGACGTCAGGAACGACTCCTGGTCGGTGGCGTCGACGACGAGACCCGCCCCGGCCCGCTCGATCGTGCGCGCCGCCAGGTTCTCGGGTGGTATCGCCGCGAGGATCGGACGCCCGGCACACAGGTACGACAGCACCTTGGACGGGACGGAGAACGTGCCCGCCGTCGGCTCCAGCAGCGCCACCAGCACGTCGGCCGCCCCCAGGATGTCGGGGTAGTCGGCGATCGACTGGAACGGCAGCAGATGCAGGTTGGCGAGCGGGCGGTCGCGCAGCATCTGCCGGAGGCGGGCCTCGCCCATGCCCTCGCTGATGACGACGACGTCGGCGTCGCCGCTGCGCTCCCGGGCGAGGTGGTACAGCAGCTCGGGGCGGTGCTTGAGCCCCAGGGTCCCGGTGTAGAGGTAGAGGAACCGGTCGCCGAACCCCTGCCGGATGCGCCACTCGTTGTCACGGGGACGCACGGGCAGGTCGCCGAGGGGGGCCCAGTTCTCGATGACCGTGCAGCCGCTGCCGTCGACGCCCCAGGCGTCCAGCACCGGCGAGAAGTCGTCGGTGATCGACACCACGGCGTCGGCCTGCCGCAGCAGGCGCCGCTCCAGCACCTCGAACCCGGTGCCGACCCGGCGGCCCAGCCTGCCGGCCCGCTTCTCGGCCTCGGCCATCATGGCGATGCTGTGCAGGTCCTGGAGCCAGAACACCCACGGCACCGCCTGGCGCCGGCACCACGACGCCGCCACCGACTTGGCCACCAGCGGCACGTTGCAGGCCAGGATGACGTCGGGGTCGAAGAGGGCGGCGACGCGGGTGAACCGCCGGCCGTAGGCGGCCTCCTGCCCGATCCTCCGCACCGGCGAGTAGCGCGCGAACGATTCCCCGGCGGGGATCGCCACCACCGACAGTCCCGGCACGTCGTCCTGCTCGAAGCGGCCCTTGCCGCTCGTGTAGGAACCGCAATAGACGTGTTGGACCGTGTGACCGCGCCGGGCGAGAGCCCGGCTCAGGTCGATCTGGAACGGGTGGCCGGCGAAGTCATGGACCAGCACCCGCTGCGGCCGTAGGCACGTCGGTTCGTCGACCGCCTCCGGTGCTCGCGTCGCATGATCGTCTGCCCCCCAAGCCACGTCTGCATCCGTCTCGCGGAGCCGCATCGACGTGTCCTCCCCCACATAGCCACCAGCACAGCAATGAATGCCTGGTCAAATACCCGGGATCTTCCCCCAAACACGGAAGCCCCCAGCCACCGAGTCGTTCTGACGACCACTCAGGTGACCGAAGAGTAAGGTCCGAAACCCGTGTCGTCCACTCGTGTGCCTGTTGCCACACCATGAGGGTTCTGGTCGCTCACAACCGGTACTCGTCGCGGGTGCCGTCGGGCGAGAACCTGGCGGTCGACGACGAGGTCCGCTGGCTCCGTGCGGCCGGTGTCGACGTCGTCGTCCACGAGGTCAGCAACGACGACGCCGTCGATCCCGGACCGCTCGCCCGGGTGCGCCAGGCCGGTGACGCCGTGTGGTCGTTGCCGGCGCGTCGGCGGTTCCTCGCCGACCTCGACGCCGTGCGGCCCGACATCGTGCACGTGCACAACCTGTTCCCGCTCCTCAGCGCGAGCGTGCCGGCCGCCGCCCACCGGCGGGACGTGCCCGTGGCGTGGACCGTCCACAACCGGCGCGTGCGGTGCGTGGCGGGCGGCTACTTCCGGGACGGCGCACCGTGCCACCAGTGCCGGCCGGGCTGGCGGGCGCCGGGGGTGGTGCACCGCTGCTACGCCGGGTCGGCGGCCGCCAGCACGCTCGTCACCGCGTCGAGCTCGCTGTTCCTGGCCCGCGCCCGCCGGGGTGACGTCACGCCGATCGCACCGAGCCGGTTCATGGCTGCCTGGCTGACCTCCGCCGCCGGCCTCGACCCGGCCAGCGTGCAGGTGAAGTACAACGGCGTCGCCCGGGCCCCGGCCGGCGAGGTGACGGCGGGCCTGCCGGCCGACCGCCGGGTCTTCCTGTTCGCGGGCCGGCTGGCCGCCTACAAGGGCGTGCGGCTGCTGCTGGACGCCTGGCGCCACGCCGACCTCGACGCGGAGCTGCACATCCTCGGCGACGGCGACCTGGCGCCGGAGGTCGAGGCGGCGGCCGCCCACGACGACCGCATCACCTGGGTGGGGTCGGTGGAACCGGAGCGGGTGGGCACGGCGCTCGCGGCCGCCCGGACCGTGGTGGTGCCGTCGCTGTGGGACGAGCCGTTCGGCCGGGTCGCGGCCGAGGCGCTGGCGCACGGACGGCCGGTCATCACCACCGGGCGAGGCGGGCTGGCCGAGATCGTCGACGACACGGTCGGCTGGATCACCGGCGACGCACCCGTCGCCCTGGCGGGCGCGCTGGCGGCCGCGATGGACGACGCAGCGGTGGCCCACCGGGCGGCGGCCGCCCGCCGGCGCCACGCCGACCGCTTCAGCCCGGAGGCCACGACCGCCGCGCTCGTCGCGCTGTACGAGCGGCTGGCGCGGCGACGCTGACCGCCGGCCGCCGATCCGGCCGGGTGTGCCCGCCCGCCACCACGCCGGACAGAATCACCGGCGTGCGGGTGCTCGTCGTCCACAACCGGTACTCGGCCGCCACGCCGTCGGGGGAGAACGTGTCGGTCGACCACGAGGTCGCCTGGCTCCGCGAGGCCGGGCTCGACGTCGCCGTCCACGAGGTCTCCAACGACGACGTGCTCGGGGCCGGCGCTGGCGTGAAGCTGCGGGCGGCCGCCGAGACCCCGTGGTCGCCCCGTGCCGCGGCCCGCTTCGACGAGGCGGCGCGCGCCGCACGGCCCGACCTCGTGCATGTCCACAACCTGTTCCCGCTGCTCACCGCGAGCGTCCCGGCCCGGGCGCTGCGGGCGGGCCTGCCCGTGGTGTGGACCGCCCGCAACCTCCGCGTGGTGTGCGTGGAGGGCACCCACTTCCGCGACGGTCACGACTGCGCCGAGTGCCGGCCCGGCTGGCGGCTGCCCGGCGTCCGGTACGGCTGCTACCGCGGCTCGGTGCCGGCCAGCGCGCTGGTCACCGGGGCCACCGCGTTGTTCCGGCGCGTCGCCAGGCGCCGGGTGACCACGGTCGCCATCAGCGAGACGATGCGCGACTGGCTCGTCGGCGAGGCGGGTTTCGCCCCGGAACGGGTGCGGGTGAAGTACAACGGCGTCCCCGCGCCCTCCCCGGAGTCCACGGACGCCGGCCCGGCAGCCCGCCGGACCTTCCTGTTCGTCGGCAAGTTCGCCGCCTACAAGGGTGTCGACCTGCTGCTCGACGCCTGGCGGCGTGTCGCCCACCCGGACGCGGCACTGTGCTTCGTCGGTGACGGACCGCTGGCCGGGCGGGTACGCGAGGCGACCGCCGACCCCCGCATCACCTGGGTGGGCGCCGTGCCGCCGTCCGAGGTCGCCGAACACATGGCCCGGGCGCGGGCGGTCGTCGTCCCGTCGGTGTGGGACGAGCCGTTCGGCCGGGTGGCGGCCGAGGCGCTCGCGCTGGGGCGACCGGTCGTGACCACCGGACGGGGCGGGCTGGCCGAGGTGGTGGGCGACGAGGCCGGCTGGATCACGGGGACCGGACCGGCGGCGCTGGCCCGGGCGATCGACGAGGCCGCCGGGTCGGACGAGGCCGTGACCCGCCGCGGCGCGGCCGGAAGGCGGCGCCACGCCGAGGCCTTCAGTCCCGAGGCCACCACCCGCGCCCTGCTCGCCGTCTACGAGGAGGCCCTCACCGGTCACCGGCGGGGCGGCCACTCGGCGCGTTAGCATCGGGCCCGCGCCGCGGGAAGGCGTGCCGGCGGCGACGGACTGGGGGACCGACGTGGAGACAACGACCACACCACGCCCCGCTCCGGCCGCCGCGGCGCCGGCCCGGCCGGCGACCGGCCCGGCGGCGCTCGCGGTGGTGCCCCGCGTCGCCCGCCCGCGCTGGCTGACGGCGTACGTGTCGGTGCTGGTCGCGGTCGACACGATCGCCATCGCGGTCGCCACCATGCTGGCCAAGCTGTCCTGGGTGGGGTTCGACACCGACGAGTTCCACGTCCGGTGGATGTCGATCCCCTACCCCGCGCTCCTGCTCGTCACCGTGCCGACCTGGCTCGTGATCCTGGCTCTGGCGGGTGCCTACGACATCGGGCCGTTCGGCTCGACGGCCGGCATGTGGACGCGCGTGGTGCGGGCCGGCGCCCAGCTCCTGGCGGTCGTCGCCCTGTCGTACTACCTGCTGCACCTGGCGATGGTCGGGCGCGGCGTCCTGGCGGCGATGATCCCGCTGGCGGTCGCCCTCACGCTCGCGGGCCGGGCTGCGGTCGTCATGGTCGTCGCCCGGCTGCGGCGCCAGGGACGGGCCCGGCGCACCGCCCTGGTGGTGGGGTCGCGGGCCGGGGTCGACGCCGTCGTCGACCAGCTCACCGCCATGCCGCAGGCGGGCATCGTCCCGGTCGCCACCGAGGTGCTCGCCCCGGGGCCCGGCGGCGAGGCGGCCCACGCCGGCGTCGTCGTGGCCGCCCTGGCCCGGTCCCGGGCCGCGGCGCTCATCGTCGCCGGCGGCCTTCCCCAGGGCCAGCTCCGCGACGTCGCCTGGAGCCTCGAGGGCACCGGCGTCGAGCTGCTGGTCACCCCGGCGCCCACGGAGATCGGTGGGCTGCGCTCGCACATCCGGCCCGTCGCCGGCCTCCCCCTGCTCTACGTGGACTAGTGCCGTGCCGGTCGACGTCCCTCGTCGACGGCGGATCCGGCCGGGGGCGAGGGTCAGCCCTTGCGGCGCCGGGTGTCGAACACCGCCACCGTCTGGTGCAGCGGCACCAGCTCGCGCCGGTGCTGGCGATGGGCCTCGGCCACGGCCTCGCTCGCCTTGCGCCGCACCTCGGCCAGCTCGGCCCGGAGGCGGGCCACCTCGGCCTCGAGCTCGAGCACCCGCTGGACGCCGTAGAGGTTGAGGCCCTCGTTCGTCAGCTCCTGGATGCGCCGCAGCTGGTCGATGTCGGCGTCGCTGTAGCGGCGGCTGCCCCCGCCGGTCCGTGCCGGGTCGACCAGGCCCTTGCGCTCGTAGATCCGCAGGGTCTGCGGGTGGACTCCGGCCAGCTCCGCCGCCACGGAGATCACGTAGACCGCCCGTGTGCGTTCCCGTCCGTCCGGTCGCATGCTCCTCATCCTTCCTCGACGCCGAGATAGGCCCGGGGGGACCGACCGTTGTTCGCGGCCGCCAGGGCCTCCACTGCGGCGCGCTCGTCGTCGCTCAGCTCCTTGGGCACCGCGACGTCGACGGTCACCAGCAGGTCGCCGGTCTTCCGGCCGTGCGCCACCCCCCGCCCCTTCACCCGGAGGGTGCGGCCCGACGGCGTGCCGGGCGGGATGCGGACCGTGACGGTGCCCCCGTCGAGCGTCGGCACCCGGACGTCGGCGCCCAGTGCCGCCTCCGCGAACGTGATCGGCACCGCCAGCGTGAGGTCGTCGCCCCGGCGGCCGAAGAGCCGGTGGGGCGTCACGCGGGTGGTCACGTAGAGGTCGCCGGTCGGGCCACCGTTGCGGCCCGGCCCACCCCGCCCGCGCAGGCGGATCCGCTGCCCGTCGCCGACACCCGCAGGGATGCGGACCTTGACCTCGCGGGGGCGGTGCTCGATGCCGCTGCCGGCGCAGGTGGGGCAGGGCTCGTCGATGGTGTACCCCCGGCCCGCGCACTGCGGGCACGGCTGGGAGAAGCTGAAGAACCCCTGGTTGTCGTCGAGCACCCCGCGGCCGTTGCACTGCGGGCAGCTGTGCGGCGTGGTACCCGGCCGGGCGCCGGTGCCCCGGCAGGTCGAGCAGACGGCCTCGCTCGTGAGGTGGATCGTGGTGGTGATGCCCCGCACGGCGTCCTCGAAGTCGAGGTGCAGCTCGGCCTCGAGGTCCTGGCCGCGGTGCGGGCCGGTGCCCCGGCCGGGGCCCGACGCGCCGCCGCGGCGGCGGCCGAACAGGCCGCCGAGCACGTCGCCCAGGTCGCCGATGTCCTCGAAGCGGAAGCCGCCGCCGGGCGCGCCGGCGCCGGGACCACCGGCGCCGCCGAACATCCCGCCCATCGGGCCCATCTTGCGGACCTCGTCGTACTCCTTGCGCTTCTCCGGGTCGCCGATGACGTCGTAGGCCGCCGACACCTCCTTGAAGCGTTCCTCGGCGGCGGCGTCGTTGGGACTGGTGTCGGGGTGGTACTGGCGGGACAGCTTGCGGTACGCGCTCTTGATGTCCTTCTGGGTGGCCGTCTCACTCACCCCGAGGACCCGGTAGTAGTCCTTCTCGAACCACTCACGCTGCGGCGCCATCGGTCGTCTTCTCTCTCGGGCCTAGTCGGTGACCTTGACCATGGCGGGCCGCAGGATGCGGCCGCGCCACCGGTAGCCGGGGCGCAGGACCTCGGCCACCACCTGCTCCCCGCCCTCGCCGGGCTCGTGGACGACGGCTTCGGCCTCCGCCGGGTCGAACGCGGCGCCCTTGGGGTCGATCCGCTCGAGCCCTTCCTTGCTCAGCGCGCCGTAGAGGGCACCGAGGATGGGCTCGACCTCGCCCGCCCCGTGGGCCAGGGCGGCGTCGCAGGAGTCGAGGACCGGCAGCAGCCCCTCCACGAAGCTGCCGAGCGACCGGACGACGGCGTCGTCCTGCCGCTTCTGGGCCTGCTTGCGATAGTTCTCGAAGTCGGCCTGGGCCCGGCGGTAGGCGTCGAGGTACTGCGCCCGCTCGGACAGCAGCAGCTCCAGGTCGACCTCCAGGGCGTCTGCGGCCGCCTCGAGGTCGTCGTCGACGGTCGACCCGCCGGCCCCGGGGGCCTCGGCACCGTCGGCCTCGTCGGCCCCGCCACCGTCGCCCGCGCCGTCGGCGTCGCCGCCCGGCGCGGCTGCCGCGTCGGCGGCAGCCTCGTCGGGATCGGCCCCGGAGGGCTCGGCGCGGGGGGCGGCCTCGTC
>DASSGC010000122.1:0-3087 GCA_035693765.1 Acidimicrobiales bacterium | reverse complement strand
AGTGACCCGTCCGATCTGTCCCTTGCCCGTACCTCCCGGACGGAACGGGAAGCCTTCGGCGTTTCCCCCGGGCTTCGCACCGCCGGGTAGGTGGAGCGCATTGCTGCGCCCCACCCCCCTCAGGACCGTGCAAGCGCGTTCCCACGCACACGGCCCAAGCAGGCCACGAGGGCGGTTCAGGTGGTTGGTTGCAACACGGTGTTCCCTTTCACCGCCCCGGTGTTTCGGGTGCGGCTGCAGGCGGCGTGTACGAGGTGTTGCCAGCGATCACCGGAATCTCCCTAGTCTCGATCACTGAATCTCCCTAGCTGTGTGGCCCTCGGCGGGTCGTGTGCAAGGTCCGCCATTAGGGGGCGGGGCTCCCTTGAACTGACGGTGTTGCGGCCGTTGTCAAAGGGAGCCCCGGCTCATGCTCACACAGGGAGAAGACGTGGAAGCTCAAGCACTGCGTAGCCGGGGGTGGTCGATCTCGGCGATCGCCCGGCATCTGAACCGCGATCCGAAGACGATCCGTGCCTATCTGGCCGGGCAGCGCCGCCCAGGTGAGCGGGCCAGCTCGCGGCCGGACCCGCTGGCGCCGTTCGTGGCCTACCTGTCGGCGCGGTTCGTCGACGATCCGCATCTGTGGGCGACGGCGTTGTTCGACGAGTTGGTGCCGTTGGGTTACGCCGGCAGTTACGTCAGCTTCGCCCGGCAGCTGCGTAGGGCCGGGCTGCGGCCGCACTGCGAGGCGTGCGCCGGGGTGAACGGTCGGAACACGATCGAGATCGATCATCCTGCTGGCGAGGAAATGCAGTGGGACTGGTTCGAGCGCCGACGCGCGCCGTGGGGCGGCACAGCGTACGTGCTGCTGGGCACGTTGCCGCACTCGAGCCGAGTGCGTGGCGTGCTGGCCGAGTCGATGGATCAGCCGCATCTGATCGAGGCGATCGACGCGGTACTGCGCCGCCACGGCGGCACGCCGCGGGTCTGGCGCACCGACCGGCTGGCCACGGTGATCGTGCCCGGCAGCCGCGACGTGCAGCCCTCCTTCGCGCCGGTGGCCAAGCATTACGGCGCGATCGTCGAGCCGTGCCCGCCGCGACGCGGTAACCGCAAGGGCGCCGTCGAGTCGAGCGTGCGCTACCTGTGTGGTCGGTGGTGGCGCACGATGACCGCCACCAGCCCCGAGGATGCGCAGCGTTCGCTGGACGTGTTCTGCGCCGGGCCGGGCGATGCCCGCCTGCGGGGCACCGTGGCCGGGCCGGTCACCGTCGGCGTGCTGGCCGAGGCCGAACCGTTGCTCGCGTTGCCGGCGGCGCCGTATCCGGCCACGCTCACCGTGAGCAGGACCGTCGGCGACAACGCGGCGGTCGCGTTCCGCGGCAACTCCTACTCGGTGCCGCCCGGGATGGCCGGTGTCGTGTTGAGGCTGTCGCACCGCCTCGGCTCGGCCACCATGCAGGTCGCCTCACCCGCCGGTGGGGTGCTGGTCAGCCACCGCCTCGCGCCGGCCGGCGCCGGCACGCTGGTGCGCACCGCGGCGCACCGCGCCGCGCTGGAACGCGTGGTGCTCTCGGCGTTCACCACCGAACGGCCGTGTGAACGCAAAGCCAACCGGCCACCAGGATCCGACGCTCGCGCGGAGGCGGCGAAGCTGCTGTCCGGGCTGGGGTCCGAGGTGGTCATCGACCTGGCCCGCTACGGCGAACTCGCCGGCACCAGCACCGCCACCGCGAGCACCGAGACGGCGGTGGCCCAGTGAGTGAATCCTCGACCTACCAGCAGCTGCGCGGACACCTGGCCGCGCTGAAACTGACCGCGGCCGCCGAGGCATTGCCGGTCGAACTTGACCGTGCCGGAAAGGAGAAACTCGGCCACACCGCGTTCCTGGAACGGCTGCTTGCGATCGAGGTCACCGCCGCCGAGCAGCGTCGCCAGGAAAGCCTGGCCCGCTTCGCCTGCCTACCCGCACCCTGGCAGCTGGGCGACTACGACTTCGACGCCCAACCGTCGGTGGACCGCAAACTCGTCACCGAACTGGGCACCCTGCGGTTCCTGGAAGACGCCACCAACGTCTTGCTGATTGGGCCGCCCGGCGTCGGCAAGACAATGCTCGCCGTCGGACTCGGCCATGCCGCGGTCGCGGCCGGCTACCGCACCTACTACACCACCGCCGCCGATCTGGTCGCCCGCTGCCACCGCGCCGCGCTGGAAGGACGGTGGGCCACCACCATGCGCTTCTTCGCCGGCCCCCGACTATTGATCATCGACGAGCTAGGCTACCTGCCGATGGCCGGTGACGCCGCCGCCGCGCTGTTCCAGGTCATCACCCAGCGCTACCTCAAAGGCTCCATCGTGCTGACCACCAACCTCGGCGTCCCCTCCTGGGGCCGAATCTTCAACGACGACCCCATGGTCGCCGCCGCAATGCTCGATCGCTTGCTTCATAGATCGGTGGTGTTCAACATCAGCGGCGAGTCCTACCGGATGCGCACCCACCGAGCCCGCACCGACAAACTCCGCGCCGCCACCGGAGCGACATCATGATCCGCCCCGTCCCGTCGCGGGACGACGCGGGGACGACCACCTGCCCGATCTGCCAGGCCTACTTCACCCCCATCGGGCGACAGATCTACTGCGGCACCCCGTGCCGCAAGACCGCATTCCGCCGGCGACACCAGACACCGGCCGCGGCCGTCACCATCCCCGCCATCCGGCCACGACGCGACTACACCATCTACGAATGCCCCGACTGCGGCGAACGGCTCTACGGCCAACAACGCTGCCAGGACTGCGGCAGCTTCGCCCGCCGCATCGGCATCGGCGGCCCATGCCCACACTGCGACCAGCCCGTCGCACTATCCGACCTACTCGACCAGGAGGCCACCATCACCACCAACCGCTAGCCTCAACACGACCGCCGAAAACCCACCCGCCTAGGGAATTTCGGTGATCGAGACTGCGGAAGTTCCAAGATCGGCGGCAACCCGAGCGGGTACGCCACCGGATCCCATCAATCAGCTGCCGCTTGCTCCACCTCGGCGGCCGGCCAGGCTTCTTACCTTTGGGCAACAACGGCTCCAGCACCGCCCACTGCTCGTCGGT
>DASSGC010000121.1:0-13837 GCA_035693765.1 Acidimicrobiales bacterium | reverse complement strand
GGAGTGCCACATCGTCGGCGACGACGGCGAGGAGCTCCCGACGGGCCGGGCGGGCGTCGTGTACTTCGCCGGCGGCAACCCGTTCGAGTACCACAACGATCCCGGCAAGACGGCGTCGATCACCGACGAGCGCGGCTGGCGGACGCTCGGCGACATCGGCTACCTCGACGGGGACGGCTACCTGTACCTCACCGACCGCCAGGCGCACATGATCATCTCCGGCGGGGTGAACATCTACCCGCAGGAGGCGGAGAACGTCCTCGTCGGGCATCCCGCGGTCGCAGACGTCGCCGTGATCGGCGTGCCGGACGACGAGATGGGCGAGGCGGTCAAGGCGGTGGTGCAGCCCACCGACCCGGGCGCCGCCGGGCCGGAGCTCGAGTCCGAGCTGCTCGCCTGGTGCCGGGCCGAGCTGGCGACCTACAAGTGCCCGCGCAGCGTCGACTTCGTCGACGAGCTGCCCCGCGATCCCAGCGGCAAGCTCTACAAGCGCCTGCTGCGCGAGCGCTACTGGGAGGACCACGACTCGCTCGTGCTCTGACCCGCCGCCTTGCCGCCGCCTTGCCCGCCGGCGATGCCGCCCGGCGTGCTAGTGCCCCGTCCGCAAACGTCTGCGCCCTGCCACGGCGAACGTTCACGGACGGGGCACTAGGTGCGGAACTGCGGCTCCCGCTTCTCCCTGATCGCCGCCACGCCCTCGCGCACGTCGGGACCCCCGAGCCCGTACATCTCCGCGGCGACGGAGAAGTCGAACGCCGGGCCCATCATGCGGTACCAGTGGTTCAGCGCCATCTTCGTGAAGCGGATGGCGTCCTGGGCGCCCGTGCTGAGCCGGCGGGCGATGTGGCGGGCGCGCTCGTCGACGTCGGCGGCGTCGACGCTCTCGGTGACGAGGCCGATGTCCGCCGCCTGCTCGCCGGAGAGGGGCTCGCACGTGAGCAGGTGGTACTTGGCCTTGGCCATCCCGCACAGGAGAGGCCACGCGATGACGCCGACGTCACCCGCCGCCAGCCCGAGACGGGTGTGGCCGTCCATCAGGCGCGCGTCCCGAGCCGCGACCGTGACGTCCGACAGGATGGCCACGACGAGGCCGGCGCCCACAGCGACGCCCTGGACCGCGGACACGATCGGCTTCGAGCACTCGAGCATCGCGTGCGGGATCGCGCGCGTCTCCTTGAAGACCCGGGTGCGGTAGGCGTGGTCGTCGATCGCCTTGTCGATCATGCCGAAGTTGCCACCGGCGGAGAACACCCCGTTCGCCCCCCGTACCAGCACGGCGCGGACGTCGGGATCGGCGTCGATCGCGGGCCACACCACGGCGAGGTCGGCGTGCATCTCCTCGGTGACGGAGTTCAGCTGGGGCCCGTCGAAGACCAGCTCGAGGAGGCCGTCCTCGAGGGTCGGGTGCAGGCTCGTGAAGCGGTCGAGAAGTGAGCTCAAGGAATCCTCCGGTGCATGGGGTCAGTCACTCGGGGCGGACGAACCGGCCAGGGGCGGCGGCCTGGATCGGCGTGCCGTCGCGGCGGATGGCGTGGCCGTTCACCCACACGTGCTCGATGCCGTAGGCGTCCGACACCACCCGGTCCGCGCCCCCCGGCTGGTCGTGGACACGCCGGAGGGGCGACACACCGACCGTCGAGGGGTCGAAGGCCACCAGGTCGGCGAACCCCCCGGGTGCGATCCGGCCGCGGCCGGCGATCCGGAAGTAGTCGGCGGGCTGACCCGTGAGCTTCCACACCGCGGTCTCCAGGTCGAGGACCTGCTGCTCCCGCACCCAGTGGCCGAGGAGGTACGGCGCGAAGCAGGCGTCACAGAGCTGACCGACGTGGGCCCCGGCGTCCGACAGCCCGACGAGCGCGTGGGGATGCCGCAGGAGACCGGCCAGCTGCTCCTCGTCGCCGTTGGCAAGCACCACCGTGAACCGGGTGAGCAGGTCGTCGTCGAGCGAGAGGTCGATCATCGCCTCGGCGGGACGCTGCCCCCGCTCCTTGGCGATCTCCTCCAGCGACCTCCCGACGAGATCGCCGAACGTGGGGCTCTCGGCCAGGGTGACGCGGTCCCAGCGCGGCCCCCACTGCGCCTCCATCTGCGGCACCGCCCGCGCCCGCCACTCGGGGTCCTCGTACAGCGCCCGGCGTCCCTCCTGCGGGACGTGCGCCGCCTCCTTGAAGCACTCGACCCGCTGGAGCGTCATGGGGTTGGCGAAGTTGGCCTGGCCGACCACGGGCCGGCAGGCGATCTGGGGCCGCACGTCGCCCTCCCAGCCGAGGTGGGCTTCCAGCAGCTCCACCGAGGTGCCGCGGCTCGTGTGACCGGCCAGGAGGGCCGACCACAGAACTGGCCGACCGCTGGCCACGCTGAGCGCCGGGAAGCTCTTGAGCGACAGTGGCCCGCCCGGGCCGGCGATCATGATGCAGCCGATGCCGGCACGGCCCACCGCCGCGGCGAGGGCGTAGTGCTCGGCCTCGTTGGCGAGGCGGCTCGGGACCGGTTTGCCGTACGCGCCGACGTGCCCGCCCGACACCGAGGTGGCGAAGCCCATGGCGCCGGATCGCATCGCGTGCTCGACGATGGCGGCCATCCGGTCGATCTCGGCCGGCGTCGCTTCGCGGGCGGCCGCCTCCTCGCCCAACACGTAGTAGCGGACCGGGGTGTGCCCGACGTACGTGCCGACGTTCAGCGCCAGCGGCAGCGCCGAGACCGTGTCGACGTACTCGTCGAAGGTCTCGAAGCTCCAGGTCACCGCCGCCTCGAGGCTGGCGAGCGGCATGTCCTCCACCGTCTCCAGCGTCCGCATCATGGTGGGCCGCTGCGGCGGCTTGAGCGGCGCGATGCCGAAGCCGCAGTTGCCGAGCACGACGGTCGTGACGCCATACCAGCTCGACGGCGTGAGCGCCGGGTCCCACAGGATCTGGGCGTCGAAGTGCGTGTGGATGTCGATGAAGCCGGGGGCGAGGACGAGCCCGGTGAGGTCGACCTCCTCGCCGCCCGCGCCCGGCGCGATGTCGCCGACCTCGACGATCCGGTCGCCCGACACCGCGACGTCCGCCGTGCGACGCGGCGCGCCCGTGCCGTCGACGACCGTCGCGCCGCGCAGGACGAGGTCAAACGTTGCCATGAGCGGTCACCCTTCGACGTAGCCCTTGGACACGAGGAGCGGGAGCAGTCCCCCACCGGTCATGAGGTCGCGGAGCATCTCGGGCAGCGGCTCGGCCTCGTACGTCCTGCCGTTGGACGGCGTGGTGAGTGCCCAGCGCTCGAAGTCGACGACGACCTCCTCGCCCTCGGCGATCTGCTCGTCGAGCCCGGGGATCGTCAGGCACGGCAGCCCGCCCGACGCGGCGTTGCGCAGGAACAGCCCGTTGAAGGCGGTCGCCACCACGGCGGCGATGCCCAGGTCCTTCAGCACCCGCGCCGCGGGGCGGCTCGAGCCGATGCCGAACCCGCTTCCCGCGACGATGACGTCCCCCGGCTGCACGAGGGTCGACCAACCGGGCCGATTGGCGCTGAAGACGTACGCCGGCTGCTCGTCGCGGGGCCGTTCGAGCGCGCGCATGGGCATGATCAGGTCGGTGTCCATGCGGTCACCGAAGATCCACGCTCGCCCGGTGACGGTCGTCATGCCGCGACCTCCCGCGGATCGGTGATGACGCCGGTGAGCGCCGAGGCGGCGACGCTCGCCGACGATCCGATGAACACGTTCGACGTCGGGCTGCCCATCCGCCCCTGGAAGTTGCGCGTGCTGGAGGTGATCGCCGTCTCGCCGGGCGCCAGGATGCCCATGCCCTGACCGGCGCACGCCCCGCAGCCCGAGTTCGTGATGACCGCGCCGGCCTCCAGGAGCGTCGAGACGTACCCGGCGGCGACCGCCTCCCGGTAGACCCGCTGCGAGCCTGGGGTGATCACGAAGCGGGTGGTCGGGCTCACGGTCCCGCCCCGCACGGTCTCCGCCGCGATCCGCAGGTCGTCCAGGGTGCCGTTGGCGCACGAGCCGATGAAGCACTGGTGGACCCGGACGGGCTCCTCGAGCGACGCGATCGGCACGGAGTTGTTGATCACGGTGTGGGGCTTGGCCACCATCGGCTCGATGGCGGGCACGTCGATGGCGCGGGTGTCGAGGTAGGTGGCGCCGGGATCGGCGACCACGGGCTCCACGTCGGTGATCCCGAGGCCCTCGAAGTGGCGCCGCAGGACGTCGTCGCAGGGGAAGATCGGGAACTCCGCACCGAGCTCGGCGCACATGGTGGCGAAGGCGCGCCGCTCGTCCACGGTCCACGCGTCCACGGTGGACCCCGTCAGCTCGAGGTTCTGCATGGCGTGGTCGCCGTAGACCGCGGCGATGTGCAGGAAGACGTCCTTCGGTGCCACGGCCGGGCCCGGCGTGCCCTCCAGGCGGTACCGCACCGTGGGGCCGCACTGCCACCACGTCCTGCCGGTGCACGCCGCGTGGACGACATCGAGCGGGCCGATGCCGCGCGCCCCGGCGTTGTAGGCGCCGCCGCTGCACGTGTGGGAGTCGGTGCACACCAGCAGCTCACCCGGGCGGACGTAGCCGTGCTCCCCCACCAGCTGGTGCACGATCCCCTGGTCGCGCCCGATGTCGTGGAAGCGCTCGATCCCCCACTGCTCGACGAACTCGCGACCGCGCCGCAGCGCGTCGGCCGACGCCTCGTCCTTCGGGATCGCCAGGTGGTCGAAGACGACGACGATCCGCTCGGGGCGGTCGGTCTTGACGATGGGCGGGTTGAGCGCGTTGCCGGCCAGGAAGTTCATGTCGAGGAGGACGACGGTGTCGACCTCCGTCGCCACGACGTCGCCGGGTGCGACCTGGGCGACCCCCGCGTGCCGCGCGAGGATCTTCTCGACGGCGGTCATCGCCACGTCGGCTGCCTCCTCACTCCGCCCGCGCCGCCTTGATCTCCTCGGCGGTCATGCCCAGCAGCCCGCCGAGCACCTCGTCGTCGTGCGTCCCGACCTCGGGCGGGCCCAACCACTTGACCGCGCCGGGGGTGCGGCTGAACTTCGGGAACACGGCGGGCATGGGAAAGTCGCCGAACGTCGGGTGTTCCATGGTGATGACCGCCTCGCGGGCGGCGACATGTGGGTCGGCGAGGATCTCCGGCGCCCGGTAGATCCGGCCGACCGGGATCGCGTGCTCCTCCATGTGCGCCTCGAGCTCGTCCGACGGCCAGGTCCTGGTCCAGTCCGCGATCAGGGCGTCGAGCTCCTCCTGGTGCTTGCCCCGGGCCTCGTGCGTGGCGTAGCGGGGATCCTCGGCGAGCTCCGGTCGCCCCATGGCCTCGGCGAGACGCTTGAAGACGGTGTCCTGGTTCGCGGCGATGATGAGGTCGACGTCGGCCGTCGGGTAGACGTTCGAGGGCGCGATGTTCGGCAGGATCGGGCCGGTGCGCTCCCGGATGTAGCCACCGATCGCGTACTCCGGGATGAGCGCCTCCATGAACGCCATGACCGACTCGTAGATCGAGCAGTCGATGACCTGGCCCTGCCCGCTGCGGTCCCGCTCGCGGAGCGCGGCGAGGGCGGCGAGCGCGGCGAGGGTGCCCGTGATCGTGTCGCCGATGCTGATGCCGGCCCGTGCCGGGGGGCGGTCCGGGTAGCCGATGACGTAGCGCATGCCGCCGACCGCCTCGCCGACCGATGCGTAGCCGGGACGCTGCGCGTAGGGGCCGGTCTGGCCGAACCCCGACACCCGGACGAGGACGATGCCGGGGTTCACGGCGGCCAGCTGCTCGTAGCCGAGGTTCCAGCGCTCGAGCGTCCCGGGACGGAAGTTCTCGGTGACGATGTCGGCGGTCTCCACGAGCCGGAGCAGGGCGGCCTGTCCCTCCTCCGAGCGGAGGTTCAGCTGCACGCAACGCTTGTTCCGCGAGCAGATCGGCCACCAGACCGACTTGCCGTAGGGCTTGTCCCGCCCCCAGTCGCGCATCGGGTCGCCGGCACCGGGCTGCTCTACCTTGATGACGTCCGCGCCCAGGTCGCCGAGGAGCTGGCCGGAGAACGGCCCGGCGAGGAGCTGGCCGAGCTCGATCACCCGGATGCCCTCGAGCGGTGGTGCGGTGGGAACGGCGTCGGTTTCGGCGGTTGCCATCCATGGCCTTTCGCGTCGTGTGGCGGTGCGCGGCGCACCGGCCGCGGGAGAACCGGAGGGGAGGTGCTGCGGCGGGCTAGTGCCGTGTCCACAAACGTTTGCGCCCCGCCAGGCCGGCCAGGCCTGGACGAGACGAACGTTCATGGACACGGCACTAGCTGACGCCCTGGAGCTCGAACAGCTCGATGGCGTTGCCGCGGCAGATGGCGTGCACGTCGGCGTCGCTCACGCCGTCGAGCAGCCGCGCCGCCACCGCGGGCGTGTCGGGCCACGTCGAGTCGGTGTGCGGGTAGTCGGTCTCGAACGTGATGCGGTCGACGCCGATCAGGTCGCGGTTGGCGATGCCCGTCCGGTCCTTGAAGAAGCTCATCCAGACGTTGCTGTGGAAGTAGGTCGAGGGCGGCTCGGGGATGTGCTTCGTCTGCGCCCAGCCCTGGTTGTCCTCCCACACGTCGTCGATCCGCTCGAGGATGTAGGGCAGCCAGCCCATCTGGCTCTCGGCGTACGCCAGCTTGAGCCTCGGGAACCGGACCAGCACGCCCGACCACAGGAAGTCGACGACCGACATCATGGACCCGTTGAAGCCGAGGGTGGCCAGCACCGACGGCGGCGCGTCGTCGGAGGTCTTCGGCATGCGGGAGGACGACCCGATGTGCATGCACACCGCGGTGTGCGTCTCCTCGCATGCCCGGAAGAACGGGTCCCAGAACCCGCAGTGGATGGAGGGCAGGCCCAGGTGGGCCGGGATCTCGCTGAAGGCGACGGCCCGGACCCCGCGGGCGGCGTTGCGCCGCACCTCGGCGGCGGCCAGCTCGGCGTCCCACAACGGGACGATGCACACGGGGATCAGGCGGCCGCCGGCGTCGCCGCACCACTCCTCCACCATCCAGTCGTTGTAGGCCGCCACGCACGCGTGGCCGAGCTCCTTGTCCTTCCCCTCGGAGAAGGTCTGGCCGCAGAAGCGCGGGAACGTCGGGTAGCACGCCGACGCCTCGATGCCGTTGAGGTCCATGTCCTCGAGCCGGGCCTTGGGCTCGTAGCACCCGGGACGCATGTCGTCGTAGGTGATCGGCGTCATCGTCCGCTCTTCGACGGGGAACCCGACCGCGGCGACGTGGCGCTTGTGGGTGTAGACGAGATCCTCGTACACCCAGGTGTCGACCTTGTCGGGCGCCTCGTCGTCGAACACCTCCTGGTACCCGCCGGCCCCGACCATCCTGACGCTCCGGATGCCGCGCCGCTCCACCCGGGGGCCCCGGCCGCGGAACCTCTCCGGGAGCCAGCGCTCCCACACGTGGGGAGGCTCGACGACGTGGTCGTCGACGCTGATGATCTTCGGGATGCGTGCCGTGTCCACGGTGGTGTTCCGTCCGTTCTCAGTCGGTCGCGTGCTGGCCGGCGTCACCCAGACCGGCGTGGCGACGGTGGCTGCGCCGGCGCGTGACCTCGGCGAGCACCTTCGCCATGTCCTGGCCGCTCGCCTTCGCCTCGGCCTTGACCTGCTCCCACTCGACCAGCGCCTGGCGCGCCGACTCCTCGTTGCTGTTCCAGCTGGGGTCCATCGTGGTGATCTCGAGCCGGTTGCCGTCGGGATCGTGGAAGTAGACGGAGAGGGCGATCCCGTGGTCGACCGGACCGATCACGTCGACGTCGTTGGCCCGGAGCCACGCCGCCCACTCCTCGACCAGCTCCTTCGAGTGGACCTCCATCGCGAAGTGGCGGAAGACGCCGTACGCGGGGTGCGGGTCGGCGCTCGGCGGCGGCAGCTCGGGGGCCTCGAAGTAGGCGATCATCGAGCCGTCACCCATCTTGAAGAACGAGTGGAAGTACGGGATCGGGTCGCCGGTCGAGGGGATCTTGTCGTCGAGCACGGCGGCGACCAGTTCCATGCCGAGGACCTTCGAGTAGAACTCGACGGTGGCCGAGGTGTCGGCGCTGATGAAGGCGGCGTGGCTCAGCATCGCCGGAAGCGTGGGTGGCCTGGTGGGCGGTGAGACTGCCATCACAGGGACCGTACGTGTCCGAACCTTTCCGGATGCTTTCGATCAGCGGCGCGACGGGCTGGCTGCGGCCTGGTCGGCGTAGCGGGCACGCAGGGCCGGCTTGTCGATCTTGCCCATGGCGGAGCGGGGCACCTGGTCGACGATCTCCAGCTGCTCGGGGGTCTTCTGCGCGGCGAGCCCCTGCTCGCGGCTGTGCGCGGCGATGTCGGCGAGCGTGAGCGCGTCGTGGCCCTCGGCGAGCGAGACCACGGCGCAGGCGCGCTCGCCGGTGCGCGGGTCGGGCAGGCCGATGACCGCGACATCCGCGATCGCGGGGTGGAGGTGCAGGCATTCCTCGACCTCGGCGGCCGAGATGTTCTCCGCGTTGCGGATGATGATGTCCTTCACCCGGCCCGTGATGGTGACGTAGCCCGTCTCCGAGACGCAGCCCAGGTCGCCGGTGCGGAAGAAGCCCTTCTCGTCGAAGGCGTCGGCGTCGAGCGCGGTGTTGGCGTAGCCGAGGAACATCTGCGGCCCGCGCAGGCGCAGCTCGCCCTCCTCGTTCGGGCCCTTCTCCTCGCCGTCGAGCCCCACCACCCGGATCTCCACGCCCGGCGCGGCCACGCCCTCGGTCCGGTCGAGGTCGTCGTCGCCGTCGTCGAGCAGGCCGCAGGTGGCGTGGGGGAACTCGGTGAGGCCCCAGCTCCCCATGATCCCGGCCCCGCCGACCACCTCCTTGAGCTCCTGGTGGAGCCCGAGCGGCTTGGGTGCCCCGCCGCTGATCCCGACGCGCATGCGGGGCCACAGCCGCTCCGGGCCGTGGGCGCGCTGGGCACCGATGAAGGCCTGGAAGAGGGGCAGCGCGGGGCCGATGATCGTCGCTCCCCGCTCGGCCGTGAGCGGCAGGGTGCGCTGCGGGTCGAAGGTGTCCAGGACCAGGAGACGCATCCCGGTGCGCAGGCAGGTGGTGCCCATGGTCATGCCGGCGATGTGCGTGAAGGGGACCACGAACGGGAAGAGGTCGTCGGCGGTCGGCTGGAGTCCGCGCACCAGGCCGTTGCTGCCCGCCATCACCGTCGCGTCGCGATGCCGTACGCCCTTCGGGTCGGCGGTGGAGCCGGACGTGTAGTAGAGCCACCGCGGCTCCCGCGCCTCCTCCCCGGTCAGCGGAGGAGGCAGCGTCGCCGGGTCGGCCTCCGGCGGCGGGTCGACGGTGAGCACCTCGAACCCGACCTCGGCGGCGATGCCGTCGGCGAGCGCGCGGTAGTCGAACCCCCGCCACTCGCCGGGCACGAGCATCCAGTCGCACTTCGATTCCCGACCGATGTAGGTGACCTCACGCGCCCGCAGGATCGGGATGATCGGCACCTGCGTCGCGCCCAGCCGCGACAGGGCGGCCATCAGGACCGCGGCGTCGATCGTCGTCGGCAGCTGCCACGCCACCGTCGCGCCGCGGCCGATGCCGGCACCCAGCAGGCCGGCGGCGACCCGCGCCGAGCCGTCGCGGTAGCCCGCGAACGTCAGCGACCTACCGGCGTCGTTCTCCATGAACACCGCGTCGGGGGTCGCCGCGGCACGGGCCTCGACGAGCTCCCACAGGGTCTCCGGTAGATCCAACGGCTTGCTGTCCATGGTGCCTCCGATGCGGAACGGCGGTGCCCCGACCCGCCGGCGCGCGGCGACCAGGCATCCCCCCGAGATCCCTCTCCCGGCTTGGTATAGCAGGCAGGGACACAGAACGGAACACTCATGTTAGATTCGCCGGCGTGGAACCCGATGGAACGATCTCCCGCTGTCCGGTGGCTCACGACCTGCATCTGCTCGACCCGGAAATGGTGCGCAACCCGTTCCCCGCTCTCGGGCACTGGCGCGAGCAGACGCCGGTCTTCTACCTGCCCGAGCTCGACCACTACGTGATCACCCGGTACGCGGAGATCGAGCAGGTGCTGCTCGATCGCGACACCTGGTCCTCGGCGAACACCATGGCGCCGCTGTGGCCCGTGTGCCCGGCTGCTCAGGAGGTGCTCAACTCGGGCTTCGCCCGGGTGCCGACCCTCACCAACGCCGACCCGCCCCGCCACGGCCCGATGCGCAAGTCGGTCCTCGCAGTCATGACCCCGCGTCGCCTCCGCGCCCTCGAGCCCGTGCTGCGCGAGTTCGCGACCGGGCTGGTGGAGTCGTTCCGCGACCAGCCGGTGGTCGACCTGGTCGACGCGTTCTGCTTCCCGTTCCCGGGGTTCGCCGCCTTCAGCCTCATCGGGTTCCCCCCTGGCGACACCGACATGCTCAAGGACTGGAGCCGCGGCCGCGCGCTCCTCACCTACGGATCGATCTCCGAGGACGAGCAGGTGCGGGGCGCCAGGGATGTGCTCGCGATGTGGAGGTACGTCGAGGAGTTCGTCGCGCGACGGTGGGCCGATCCCGTCGACGACATGACCAGCGATCTGGTCCAGCTGTCCTGCGACAAGCCGGAGCAACTCGATCAGGTCGACGTCGTGAACATCGTGTACTCGCTGGCTCTGGCCGGTCACGAGACGACGTGCAACACGATGGGCAACGGCCTGCTCGCACTGCTCCGGCACCGCGACCAGTGGCAGCGCCTGATCGACGACCCGTCGCTCATCGAGAACACCGTCGAGGAGATCCTGCGATTCGACGGCGCGATCATCCAGCACCGCCGGATCGCCAAGGTCGACACGGTGGTCGGCGGCGTCGAGATCCCCGCGGGCGCCAGGGTGATGCTGGCCTTGGCGTCGGGCGACCACGACCCGGCCGAGTTCGGTGCCGATGCCGAGGAGTTCCGTGTCGACCGAGCCGAAGCGGAGGTGCACCTCGCGTTCGGCAAGGGCGCGCACCTGTGCCTGGGCGCGACGCTGGCCCGCCTCGAGCTGCGCATCGCCCTCGAGCTGCTCACCACCATGACCCCGGACATGGAGCTGGTGCCCGACCAGGCGATCGAGTTCAAACCGAGCCCCGTCATGCGCTCGCTCCAGGCCCTGCCCGTCGCGCCGCGCGGTCTGCGTCACGCCCGGGAGCGCGCCACGGAGGGGAGCACGTCGTGACCGAGCCCCAGGTCGACGAGGCCCGCTTCGCGGCCGCCCAGCGGTTGGTCAAGGTGGCGGCGCTCCGGGGCACGCCGCTCGAGGGCGACCGGTGCGCCTCCTGCTACTACTACCTCGAGCCGGACGAGCGTCTCGCGTTCTGCTGGCACGAGAAGCTCCAGGTGCTCGTGGGCGCCGACTGGTGGTGCCACTACTGGGAGATGCGGGATGACCGCTGACCCCCGACGTGCGGGGCTGAGCGGAGGCCGGCCCTCGGCCAGGGTTGCGCGCCGCCGCGTCAGGCGTCGGCCAGGGCGGCGCGCAGCTCGCGCTTGAGCACCTTGCCGTACGCGTTGCGCGGCAGCGCGCCGACGAAGGCGAAGCGCCGTGGGCGCTTGTAGCCGGCGAGCCGGGTGCGGCAGAGGGCGCCCAGCTCCGCTTCGAGCCCGTCGCGGTCGCCGCCGTCGTCGGCCACGACGACGGCGGTGACCACCTCGCCCCACGTCCGGTCGGCGAGGCCGACGACGGCCACCTCGACCACCCCGGGGTGGTCGGCGAGCACGGCCTCCACCTCGACGGCGTACACGTTGGAGCCGCCGCTGATGATCAGGTCCTTGGCCCGGTCGAGCAGGTAGAGGTAGCCGTGGTCGTCCATCCGTCCGAGGTCGCCGGTGTGGAGCCAGCCGTTGCGCAGCGTCTCCGCCGTCGCCTCGGGACGGCTCCAGTAGCCGAGCATCACCGCGCCGCCCCGCACGCACACCTCGCCCACCTCGCCGGGCGCCAGGTCCCGGTCGCCGTCGCCCAGGACACGCACGTCCGTGCCCGGTCGAGCGACGCCCGCCGACGCCAGGCGCTCGGGCCGGTCGCCGGCGAGCGCGGCGGCGTGGTCGCGGATCGACAGCACGGTGGCCGTCATCGGGGTCTCGCCCTGACCGAACAGCTGCACGAACACGGGGCCGAAGGTCTCGAGGGCCGCTCGCAGATCGGCGGGCGCGAAGGGCGCCCCGCCGTACACCACGTAGCGCAGGTCCGTGAGGCCCGGGCGGCCGTCGCCGACGGCGTCGACCAGCATCACGATCTGGGTCGGCACGAGCCACGTGTTCGTCACCCCGGCCCGCCGCATCAGGTCGAGGATCGCGGGCGGGTCGAAGCTCGCGCCGGTGGGGATGACCTGGTGCGCGGCGCGTGCGGTGGCGGCCAGCGCGTGGAAGCCGGCGCCGTGGGTGAGCGGCGCGGCGTGCAGCGTGACGTCGTGCTCGTCGATCGGCGTCAGGTCGGCCAGCCACGACGCGGTCACGAAGCCGAGGACCCCGTGGGTGAGCATGGCCCCCTTCGGTCGCCCGGTCGTGCCCGACGTGTAGAAGAGCCAGGCGAGGTCGTCGCGATCGACGTCGACGACGGCCGGCGACTCGTCGCCGGCGACGAGGTCCTCGTGGCGGAGCGCGCCGCCGGGGAGGTCGCCGCCGTCACCGGCGACGACGACCGTCACGCCGGCGAGCCCCGCGCCGTTCACCACCGGCGCGCCCTCGACGTCGGTGAGCACCGCCACCGCGCCCGAGTCCTCCACGTGGTAGGCGACCTCCTCGGCGGTGAAGCGGCTGTTCAACGGGACCAGGCAGTAGCCGGCCTTGAAGCACGCGAACATCGCCTCCAGGAGCTCTGGCCGGTTGCGCATGAGCACGCCGACCCGGTCCCCCTTGGCCACGCCCAACCGGGCGAGACCGTGGGCGAGCGCGTTCGTGCGGCGCTCGAGCGCCCCGTACGTGAGCGATCGGTCGCCCCAGGTGACCGCAGGACGGTCCGGGAAACGCTGCGCGCTGTTGGTCAGCAAGCGACCGAGGTTCATCGATTCCACTCCCACAACTGGCCTCGAGCGACGTATCCAACCACAACGCGATCGCGTAGGCGACATCTATGTCAGATCTCTGCTAACAAGAGGGCGTGAGCGAACTCGACCGCACCCTCGTCGCCGCACCGCAGGAGGCCGGCTCGAAGGTCGAGATCTACTCCGGGGTGGCGCGGCTGGCGAGGACGGTCTGGGGCAGCGAGGTCAAGCTGGCGGGAACCCGGCCGACCACCGCCGTGGTGTGGTGCCACCCCACGGCGAACTTCCTCGGGCACTACGCGCTGGCCGGGCTCGCCGAGCGGGGCTTCGGCGCCATCGGGCTCACCACGCGCTACGTCGGGAACGACACCAGCCTCATCCTGGAGAACTGCCTCCTCGACATCGGTTCGATGGTCGCCCACCTCCGCGGGTCGGGCTACGAGCGGGTGGTGCTGGTCGGGAACTCCGGGGGCGCGGGAGCGGTCCCCTACTACCAGGCCCAGGCCGTGACGCCGTCGGTCACCTCCCCGCCCGGTGGCGGCCCCGACCTCACCCGGGCCGGCCTCCAGCCCGCCGATGCGATCGTGCTGTTCAACGGCCACCAATCGCGGGCGCGCATGTGCAGCGAATGGCTCGACCCGGCGATCGTCGAGGAGCAGGCGCCGTTCCGGCGGGATCCGTCCCTCGACATGTACGACCAGGGCAACGGCCCGCCGTACTCCCCGGAGTTCGTGCAGCGCTACCGGGCAGCCCAGCTGGCCCGGAACCGGCGCATCTCGGCGTGGGCCGAGGAGCAGCTGGAGGTCATCACCACGCCCGGCCACTTCCCCGAGGGGCTGAGCGACCTCGCCTTCGTCGTGCACGGGACGGTCGCCGACCT
>DASSGC010000120.1:0-4211 GCA_035693765.1 Acidimicrobiales bacterium | reverse complement strand
CTGGGCTTCTTCGTGCTGCGGGCGATGGACAACACCGACGCCGACGTCGGGACCGTCGACGTCGGCGACGCCGACGCGTCGACCACCCCGGGGTCGGACACGACGCCACCGGCGTCGGACGCGGCGCCTGCGGCCCGGCCGCCGGGACAGGTGACGATCGTGGTGGCGAACGCGTCGGGCGTCCAGGGCGCCGCCGCGAAGCAGACCGAGAAGCTCGCCCAGAGCGGCTACCTGACCGCCCCGGCGGGCAACGCCCCCGAGGGCACGGAGCTGCAGGCGACCCAGATCATGGCTGCGCCCGGCTACGAGCCGGAGGCCGCGGCGCTCGCTGCGGGCCTGGGCAAGCCGGACGCCGTCGTGCCGTTGCCCAACCCGGCCCCGGTCGACATGACGGGCGCCAACATCCTGGTGCTGCTGGGAACCGACCTGGCCGCCGCCGGGTAGCCCGCCCGAGCCCGACGCCGCCGCGCCGCCCGCATGACCTCCCCGCCGGACCTGCTGGCGCCGTTCCGCGCCCGCCCGGAGCGGGCGGCGGTCGTGACCGACTTCGACGGGACGCTGTCGCCGATCGTCGACGACCCGGCCGCCGCCCGCCCGGTGGCGGGCGCCGCCGAGGCGCTCGGCGCGCTCGTGGGCAGCTACGGGCTGGTGGCGGTGATGTCGGGCCGCCCGGTCGAGTTCCTCGTCGGCCGGCTGCCGGGCGGCGTCGTGCTGTCGGGCCTGTACGGGCTCGAGGTGGTGCGGGACGGTGTGCGGACCGACCACGCCGGGGCCGGCGCGTGGCGGACCGTCGTCGACGACGTGGTGCGCGCCTCGGTCGACGGCGGCCCGGCGGGGATGCACGTCGAGTCCAAGGGCCTCTCGCTCACCCTCCACTTCCGGACCCGCCCCGACCTGGAACCGGCCGTGCTCGACTGGGCGCGGGCGCAGGCGGCGCGGTCGGGCCTGGAGGTGCGCCGGGCGAAGATGTCCATCGAGCTCCACCCGCCCCTCGCGGCCGACAAGGGCACCGCCCTGGAGGCACTGACCGCGGGTCTGGCGGCGGTCTGCTTCGTCGGCGACGACCGCGGCGACCTGCCGGCCTACGACGCCCTCGACCGCCTGGCCGCGTCGGGGGTCACGGCGGTGCGGGTCGGCGTGGCCAGCTCCGAGGTGCCGGATGAGCTGGTCGCCCGGTCCGACCTGATGCTCGACGGCCCGCCGGCGGTCGTCGAGCTGCTGCGGTCGCTCGATCCACGAGTGGGCTGACCGCCCGGTCCGCGGTGCGGCCTTGCGGGTGCCGGCCGGCCGCCCCGGCGCGACCCACCGCCACCCTCCCGGCGGGCATCGGGCGGTCGTCCGGCCGTCGTCGCGGTGGCTGGCCGGCGGCTATCCGGCGGCGGCGAGCTGGTCGGCCAGCCAGTCCGCCGGCCGCCGGGCCACGGACAGCTCCCGCAGCCTCGCCGCCCGCGGGGCGCGCTCGGCGGCGGGCATGGCGAGCGCCGCCTCCAGGGCCTCGGCGGTGCCCACCAGGTCGTACGGGTGCACCTGCAGGGCTGCCTCGCCGACCTCGTCCCACACCCCCGCCTCCCGCGACAGGCACAGCACGGCGTTGCGCTCGTTGACGATCGCCCCCTCCTTGGCCACCAGGTTGAGGCCGTCGCGGATGGGGTTGACCAGCAGCACGTCGGCCCGGCGCAGCACCGCCACGGAGTGGGGGTAGTCGTCGCGGGTGTCGTACAGGATCGGCGTCCAGTCGGGGGTGCCCCAGCGGTCGTTGATCCGGCGGACGACCGCCTCGACCTCGGCCTGGTAGTCCAGGTAGGCGGGGACACCGGTGCGCGACGGGTACACCGAGGCCACGAACACCACTGCGCCCCGCCGCCGCGGCGACCGGGCCAGCAGCTCGTCGAAGGCCAGGAAGCCCCGCAGCAGGTTCTTCGACAGCTCGATGCGGTCGACCCGGGCGATCACGCGGCGGTCGCCCACCGCCGCGTCGATCTCGGCCAGCGCGGCGTCGCAAGCGGGCGAGGCGGCCGCCCGCCGGACGTCGTCGGCGTCGGTGGGCAGCGGCGACACGAACGTCGCAGGGGTGAGGGCGAGCACCTCACGGCTGCACGCGAGGAAGTCGGCGGCCCAACCGCGGGTGTGGAAGCCGCAGGCGCGGTGGGCGGCCAGCCCCGACACCACCTCGGCGGCCATGTGCGGGGGGAGCACCCGCAGCCACGCCGGGGTGGCGAACGGCGTGTGGCTGAAGTGGACGGCCGCCAGGTCGGGGCGCCGCTCGGCCAGCCCGAGGCCCAGCAGGCCCAGGTGGTAGTCCTGCACGAGCACGGCTGCGCCGTCGGGGGCGGTGTCGGCCACGGCGTCGGCGAAGGCGGCGTTGACGGTCCGGTAGGCCTGCCACGCCTCCGCCAGCCCGGGCCCGAACGCCGGCTCCCGCGGCAGGTCGTACAGGCCGTGGTACACGAACCACAGGACCTGGTTGCTGATCACGTCGTAGGCCAGCCGGTAGGTCTCGGGGTCGGTCGCCAGCAGCCGCACCCGGAAGTCCTCGGCGTCGACCACCCCCGCCTCGGCGGCGGCCCGGTCGCCGTCCGACATCGCCGCCGCGACCCACAGGCTGTCGGTGCCTGCGACCAGGGGGCCGAGGCCGGACACGAGCCCACCGGCCCCCCGTCTGGCCACGAGCGCGCCGGCCTCGTCGCGCCGGAACGACAGCGGGCCACGGTTCGACACGACGACCACGGGGCGACTCACGAGTGGACGAGGCTAAACCATCGGCCACACTGGCCGGCTGTGCGTGTGGTCGTCGCTCCGGACAAGATGCGCGGCACCGCCACCGCCCGCGAGGTGGCGGCGGCGGTCGGGCGCGCCGCGGCGGCGGCCGGCTGGGACGCGGACGAGGTCCCCGTGGCCGACGGGGGCGAGGGCACGCTCGACGTCCTCGGTGGCCCCAACCGCACCACGACCGTGACCGGGCCGCTCGGCGAGCCCGTCGACGCCGAGTGGCGCCTGTCGGGCCGCACGGCGGTCGTCGAGATGGCCCGGGCGTCGGGCCTGGCGCTCGCCGGCGGTGCGGCGGGCAACGACCCGGTCGGTGCCTCCACCGCCGGCACGGGCGAGCTGGTGGCCGCGGCGGTCGACGCCGGGGCGCGGCGCGTGCTGGTCGGCGTGGGTGGGTCGGCCACCACCGACGGCGGGCTGGGGGCCCTGCGGGCGCTGTACCCGCTGCACCGGCTGGCCGGCGTCGACATCGTCGTCCTGTGCGACGTCCGCACCTGCTTCGTGGACGCCGCCCCGATCTTCGCTCCGCAGAAGGGCGCCAGCGCGGCGCAGGTCGAGCTGCTGCGCCGCCGCCTCGAACGGCTGGCCGACGTCTACCTCGCCGACCACGGCGTGGACGTCCGGCGGATCGATGGGGCGGGCGCGGCCGGCGGCCTGGCCGGCGGCCTGGCGGTGGCGGGGGCCCGGCTGGCCGGGGGGTTCGACGCGGTGGCCGACGAGCTGGGGCTGCCCGACCTGATCGAGGGTGCCGACCTGGTGGTGACGGCCGAGGGCTTCCTCGACGAGCAGTCGTTCGAGGGCAAGGTGGTGGGCGGCGTGGCCGACCTGGCGGCCGCGGCCGGGGTGCCGTGCGTGGCCATCGTCGGGGAGGTGGTGGAGGACCTCGACGCGGTGGTCGCCGACCGGGTCGCCCGGCTGCAGGTGGTGTCGCTGGTCGAGCGGTTCGGCGACGCGCGGGCCCGGGGCGACACCGTCGCGTGCGTGGAGGCGGCGGCCGCCGAGGTGCTGGCCGGACGCAGGTAGGAATGCCCGGCGCGCGGAGGGGGTTGGCTACATTCGGCCGTGATCCCGAGCCGCCGCCAGACAGCGAGGACCCGAACCCGATGACCGTCTCCGTCCGCATCCCGACCACCCTGCGCACCCTCACGGGCGGCCAGTCCGAGGTGGCGCTCGACGGGGCCAACGTCCGCGACGTCCTCGCCAACCTCGACGGCGCCCACCCGGGTTTCGCCGACCGGCTGCTCGACGACGACGGCAACCTGCGGCGCTTCGTCAACGTGTTCGTCGCCGACGACGACATCCGGTTCATGGAGGGCCTCGACACCCCGGTGCCCGACGGCGAGACGGTGTCGATCATCCCCGCCGTCGCCGGCGGCTGACCGGCCCGTCCCTCCGTTAGCACTCGCCGGTTGCGAGTGCTGACCCCGCGTGGTTGACTGGCTAGC
>DASSGC010000119.1:0-3276 GCA_035693765.1 Acidimicrobiales bacterium | reverse complement strand
CAGCGACCACCGCACGTCGAACCCGGGGCCCAGATGGTCGTCGGCGACGTCGGGCGGCTCCGGCATCAGCTCCGACCCGTCGCCCGTCGACGCCCACAAGCCGAGGTCGTCGGCCAGGTCGTTCAGCAGCACGTTCCGGCGGTCGGCGGACTGCCCGGGCGCGGCGCCCAGGTCGACCTCCTCCCCGCCCGGGGTGGCGACCGTCACGGCGATCGGGCCCTTGGCCGCCGCCGGGGCGGCGCCCGTCACGAGCCCCACCACGAGCGACGCGCACCCGACCGCCCACCCGACCGCCCCGGCGAGCGCTCGTCTCCCCACACCGCCTCCCTCCGCGCGGGACCCTCCCGCTCACCCCTCCGACACCGACCGGCGCCCGGGGGTTCCGCCCGCCGCTCAGGCCGCCAGCGCGGGGAGGACCTCGGTCGCCAGCACCTCCAGCGTGCGGCGGGCGCTGCGGTCGTCGTGGCCCAGCACCAGCGAGCAGTCGCCCACGCCCATGGCACGGTACGCGGCCAGCCCGTCGGCGAGGGCGGTCGCCGGGCCGGAGAGGACGTGCCGCGCCACCTGGGCGCCATCGGGCACGTCGTCGCCCGCCTCGACGTAGATGCGGTGGGCCAGCAGGCCACCACCGCCGTCGAACCACCGGGCCGCCAGCGGCGCCAGCTCGTGCGGGAGCGCCCGCGACGCCTGGTACGGCAGCCCCAGCGCCAGGGCGAGGCGCATCGTCGGCGGGCCGCCCGCCAGCCACACCGGCGGGCCACCCGGGGTGCGGGGACGGGGCGACAACGGGCCGCTGGCCAGCGCCCGCAGCTCGGCGAGCCGGGCACGCAGCTCGGGGCCGCGGCGGCCGGGGTCGATGCCCCGGTGGGCCAGCTCGTCGTCCCAGAACCCGGCGGCCACGCCGAGCACGAAGCGGCCGTCGGTCAGGTGGTCGAGCGTGGCCGCCTCGCGGGCCAGCCACTCCACGTCCCGCAGCGGCAGCACCGCGGCCGTGATGCCGATCCGCGCCCGGGGGGCCGCCCGGCCAGCCACGCCAGCTCGGTCAGCGACTCCATCCCGCCCCGCCAGCCGGGGAAGTCGGGCCGGTGGAACATGCCGTCGCCGAGCCACAGCGTGTCGAGCCCGGCGTCCACGAGGGCGTCGGCGAAGGCGAGCGTCGCCGCCCGGTCCGACCCGTAGGGCGAGGCTCCCAGCCGCATCGGCCCAGCCTACGGGGCTCGGCGCGGCCACCCGGTGCCATGATGCGGGGACCATGGACGCCGACGACTGGGACCAGCGCTACGCCGCCGCCGAACGCGTGTGGTCGGTGGAGCCGAACGTGTGGCTGGCGGAGGTCGCGGGCGACCTGCCGCCGGGCCGGGCGCTCGACCTGGCCTGCGGCGAGGGGCGCAACGCCGTGTGGCTGGCCGGGCGGGGCTGGCGGGTGACCGCGGTGGACTTCTCGTCCGTGGCCCTCGACCGGGGCCGGGCGGCCGCCCCCGCGGTCGAGTGGGTGGCGGCCGACGTGCGGACCTGGGTGCCGCCGGCCGCGGCGTTCGACCTGGTGGCGATCGTCTACCTGCACCTGCCGCCGGCCGAGCGGGCCGCCGTGCTCGCCGCCGCCCGGGACGGGCTGGCGCCCGGCGGCACGCTCGTCGTGATCGGCCACGACGTGCGCAACCTGGCCGAGGGCACGGGCGGGCCGCAGGACCCGGACATCCTGCTCGACCCCGGCACGGTCGCCGCCGAGCTGGCCGGCCTCGAGGTCGAGCGGGCGGCGACCGTCGTCCGCCCGACGCCGCAGGGCGACGCGCTCGACACCCTCGTGGTCGCCCGCCGCCCGGCCTGAGGCCACCGGCGCCGTTCCGGTGACCGAATTCGTTGGGAGTCAACGAACTCCGTCACCGGATCCGTGGGACGAAACCCACGTAGACCCAGCGCACAACGCGTCGCCCGGCGAGCGTCGACGGTGTGCTGTCAGGTGTTGGTGTTGAGTGGTAGGACAACCACGTCGTAGAGCGGGGCGCCTTCCCAGCTCGGGCGGAGCTGGGCGACCTTCAGCCATCCCCAGCTCGCGTAGGCGGCCTGAGCCGGGGTGTTGTCGGGTTCGACGAGCAGGGTGACACGGGTCTCGTTGCGGTGGGCAAGGAGTTCGTCGTGGAGGGCGCGGGCGATGCCGTGGCGGCGCCAGCGTTCGGCGACGAGGATCTCGCTGATGGCGAGGGTGCGGTGGCCGTCTTCGGTGGTGAACCCGTCGGGGACGTCGGTGAGCAGTCCTCGCCACCAGCGGGTTTCGGCGGGGAGGGCGAAGCAGTAGATGTAGCCGACCAGTTCGGCGTCGATGTGGGCGGCGACGAGCTCCCAGCCGGGGGCGGTCATGTGCCCGGCGAGTTGGCGGCGGTAGCGATCTTCACCGAAGAACTCATCGCTGGTCTGGGCGTAGACGTCGACGTAGAGGGCAACGAGTTGGTCGAGGCGGGCTTTGGCCTGGTCGACGTTGAGGTGTTCGAGGGTCAGGTTGGCGATCACGGGTTGAAGATGTCCTGGTAGGCGTCGGCGAAGTCTCGGGCGGCGGGGACGGTGACGCGGTGTGGGTCGATGCTCGCTCGCAGGGCGCGGAGGTGGCGGGCGGTGCGACTGGAGCCGAGTCCGGCGACGAGCGGGATGGCGGATAAGCCGATCTCGCTGGCCTGGCTGACGTCGTGTTGTTGGAAGGCCGCCTCGGCGAGGCGGACGGTGTAGTAGCCGATGTTGCGCCGGTAGCTGGGGTCGGGGTTGTCGGTGATGGCGCGGAACTCGGCTACGGCCCGTTCGGGCTTGTTCATCGCCAGGTGAGACAGCCCGGTGATGCCGGCGACTTCTTGCGGGGTGACGAACTGGACATAGAGCGGGTCGTCGTAGTGGGTGCCGTGGTCGAGTTGGCTCTTCGCCTTGGCAATCTCTCGGCTGAACGCCTTTGGCTCGTGAAGCGAAGCGTGGGCACGCGCCGCCCGTAGGTGCAACAGGGCGACAAGGCGAGGAGTGGCCCAGCCGCGGGCCAGGCGCAGCGCGGCTTCGGCACATTGGAGGGATTCGCGGGGGCGGCGGTCCCGGGTAAGCAGGCAGATGTAGGTGAGCGCCCGTGCCTCGAGTTGCGGGTCGTCTGTGAGGCGGGCCTGGACGAGGGCGTCTTGGAGGTAGCGGGTGGCGTCGTCGTGGTCGTCGGCGTCGAACGCCAGCCACCCGGCCCAGGCGCTCAGCTCGCCGAGCAACCCCTGTAGCTCACCTTCCACGCGGTGCACGCTGTAGCCGGAGCCG
>DASSGC010000118.1:0-9051 GCA_035693765.1 Acidimicrobiales bacterium | reverse complement strand
CGCTGGGCGGTCGGGCTCTTGGCCATGACCTTGCGGCCCCAGTCGAGCCCGACCCGCTCGAGGTCCTCGTGGTCGACGACGGCGTTGACCATGCCCATGCGGTGGGCGTCGGCGGCGGAGTACTCGTCGCCGAGGAAGAAGATCTCGCGGGCGAACTTCTGCCCCACCTGGCGGGCGAGGTACGCCGAGCCGAACCCGCCGTCGAAGCTGGCCACGTCCGCGTCGGTCTGGCGGAACCGTGCGTGCTCCCGGCTGGCCAGCGTCAGGTCGGCGACCACGTGGAGGCTGTGGCCGCCGCCGGCCGCCCAGCCCGGGACCAGGCAGATCACGACCTTGGGCATGAACCGGATGAGCCGCTGCACCTCGAGGATGTGGAGGCGGCCGGTGCGGGCCGGGTCGACCGTCGCGGCGGTGTCGCCCTCGGCGTAGCGGTAACCGTCCCGCCCCCGGATGCGCTGGTCGCCGCCGGAGCAGAACGCCCACCCGCCGTCCTTGGGCGACGGCCCGTTGCCGGTGAGCAGCACGCACCCCACGTCCGGCGTCTGGCGGGCGTGGTCGAGCACCCGGTACAGCTCGTCGACCGTGTGGGGCCGGAAGGCGTTGCGCACCTCGGGCCGGTCGAACGCGACCCGGACGACGCCGATGCCGACCGCCCGGTGGTAGGTGATGTCGGTGAGCTCGAACCCGTCGACGGGGCGCCAGGCATCGGGATCGAACAGGGCTGAGACCATCGGGGGGAACCTCCCGGGAGCGGACCGGCGCCGTTTCTAGCCGTCCGCCGCCTCCCGCCGGTAGACGTCGTGGTGGATCACCTCGTCGACCGGCTTGCGGGCCTTGGTCCCGTACCGTCCGATCGGCCAGCCGAGCGGTACCACGCAGCAGGGCTCGACCGTGAGCGGCAGCCCGAGGATGCGCCGGGCCACCGTGATCGACCACAGCGGCAGCGTCACCAGCGACGCTCCCAGCCCCACGGCGCGGGCCGCCAGCAGCAGGTTCTGCACGCTCGGGTAGATCGACCCGTAGTACGAGCTGTCGGCCATCGGCGGCAGCGGCACGAACGGGAGCTTCCCCCCGCCCCGCAGGCAGGCCACGACCAGCACGGGGATCTCCGCGAAGTGGTCGATCTGCCACTGCACCGAGCGCATGATGCGGGCGGACTGGGGGTCGCCGCCCCGCACCCGCTCGGCGGCCTTGAGGTAGAGCGAGCCCGACCGCCGGTACTGCACGGCGAGGCGCTCCCGGATGGCGGGGTCGGTCACCACCACGAATTCCCAGTTCTGGCCGTTCGAACCGGTCGGGGCCTCCAGCGCCAGCTCGATGAGGCGCCGGACGATCCGCAGGTCGACGGGATCGGTTCGCACCCGCCGGACGGACCGCTGGGTGGCGATGGTCGCGGCCAGCGGCGCCTGCAGGCGGCGTTCGATCTCGTCGAGGTCGTCGGTGGGGGGCAGGTCGGTGTCCATGCCCCAGAGCCTCGCGTCCCGGCGGGGCCTCAGCCCGCGATCCCGGCCCGGGCACGCACGATGTCGAGGACGTGGGTGGCGAGCCGGTCGCCGCCGGCGGCGCTGAGGTGGACGCCGTCGCTCAGCCGGACGTCCTCCGGCGTCCCGGCGGCGTCGGGAAGTTGGTCGACGTAGGCGCCGGACGGGTCGCCGACGACGGTCGCCGGGTCGATGAACGTGACCCACGGCCGGGTCGCGGCCTCGGCGGCGTAGATCCCGTTGAGGCCGGTCATGCGGGCGCCGAAGTCGGGGTCGCGCATGGGCGGTTGCCCGATCCACAGCACGGTCCGGCCCCCGTCGCGCAGGTCGTCCATCAGCGCGCCGACCCGGCGGTGGTACTCGGGTGCCCAGCGGGGATCGGACATCTGCTGCACCGCGGTGCCGTCGGGCAGGACGATGCCCTGGGCGTCGTTGGCGCCGACCACCCACACCACGACCTCGGGGTCGTGCGCCGCCAGGTCGTCGGCCAGCGCCCGCGGCCAGTCGTAGTAGTCGCGGCGGGTCAGGCCGGAGGCCATCTCGACGTGGACGGTCGGGTCGATGACCCCGGTCGCCTCGGACCGGTCGGCCAGGGCAGGGCCGAAGAGCTGGGCCATGGCGTCGCCGCCGACCCACAGCCGCAGCGGGTCCCGCGCCGTCGGGGTCCGCACTCCGGGGGCGGGGCCGGCCGCAGCGCCGGGGGTGGTGGTGGTCGCGCCGTCGGTCCCGCCACCCGGCGCGGCCGGCGCGCGCGGCTGCGACGGTGACGGTGCGGCCGCGCCCGTACCCCCGGCGTCGGTGCCGTCGGTGCGGTCGGTGCCGTCGTCGCCCACGAGCATGTCGCCGAGCCGGCGGATGCGGTGGAGCTGCAGGACGTGGCTCACGTCCTGCACGGGATGCCACACCGCGAGGGCCCGGTCGCGCCCGGGCCCCGCTGGTCGGCGCTCGGCGCGGGCGACGAGCGCGTCGGCGTTGACCAGCATGGCCAGCACGAGCGCGGTCACCATCACCACCAGCACCCGCCCGGCCGGCTGGGTGCCGTCGGCGTCGCCGGCATCGGCGGTGGGCCGCGGCTCGGGACGGTCGGCGCGCCGGGGGAGCAGTCGCAGCAGCGCGGGCGCCACCGGCCCGGCGTCGGGCCAGGCATCGTCCGCGTCGTCGCGATCGCGATCGCGGTCGTGCGGGTCGGGCGTGCTCGCGGGCCGCACCCGACCGCCGAGCCGGGCCAGGTCGTCGGGCACCGTCGGATCGTCGCCGGGCCAGCCGGGCGGCACGTCGGTCGAGCGGGGGCGCCCCGGCGTCGCCATCAGAACCGGTAGTGGAGGAACGGGGCCACGCCGTCGGGTGCGAGCACGCCCACGACGGTGAGGCCGGCGGCGAGGACCGCGGCCTGCGTCAGCGGTCCCCGGGTCGAGAACCAGGCCCGGAGCGGGTCGCTGCCGTGGCGGGGGACGACCTGCAGGATCAGCGCGCCCGCCACCACGGCGACGACGAGCCCGGTCACCAGCGCCGAGGAGCCGGCGGCCCCGATGGCGATGCGGCCGACGATCTCCAGCGCGGAGCCGACCGAGTCGGCCCGGAAGAAGACCCAGGCCAGGGTCACCAGGTTGAACGTGAGCAGCCAGCGCAGCACCGCCGACACCGGCGCCGCCGCGGCGGGCAGGGCGGGCCGCGCCGCGTACCACGCGGTCGCCGCCCGCTCGCCGACCAGGTACGCGCCGTGCAGGCCGCCCCAGGCCACGAACGTCCACGCCGGACCGTGCCACAGCCCCGCGAGCAGCATCGTGACCACCAGGTTGCGCCGGGTCGTGGCCGGGCCGGCCCGGCTGCCGCCGAGCGGGATGTACACGTAGTCCCGCAACCAGCGCGCCAGGGTCATGTGCCACCGGCGCCAGAACTCCCGCACCGACAGCGACCGGTAGGGGGCGGCGAAGTTGGCGGGCAACCGGATGCCGAGCAGCAGGGCGCAGCCGAGCGCGACGTCGGTGTAGCCGGAGAGGTCGGCGTAGATCTCGACGGCGAAGGCCCAGGCTGCGACCGCGAGCTCGGTGCCGCTGCGCGTGCCCGGGGCCGCGAACGCGGGGTCGACGACCTCCCGGCCCAGGAAGCCGGCCACGGCCACGACCTTCACCAGGCCGAGCCCGATGAGGGCGAACGCCTCCGTGGCCGCGACCCGCCGCGGGTCGGGGCGCTCGTGGAACTGGGGCACCAGCTCGTCGACACGCACGATCGGCCCGGCCACCACGTGGGGGAAGAAGCTCATGTACAGCAGCACGTCCGCGAACGCCACGGGCTCGATGTCGCCGCGGCCGACGTCCACCACGTAGCTGATCGCGTGGAGGGTGAGGAACCCGAGCCCGATCGGCACCAGCAGGTCGAGGGTGGGCGACGAGGGGTGGAGCCCGATCGTGCCCAGCGCGTCGGCCACCGAGTCGACGAAGAACCCGTGGTAGCGGAACAGGCCGAGCACGGCGAGGTTGGCCGCCACCGCGGCCCGGACGAGCCCCCGGCTCGCCCCGGTCGGTTCGCTGCCCGGCATGGCCCGCCGGACGGCCACCGCCAGCGCCGCGTTGACCGCCGCGGAGCCGACCAGCACGAACACGAAACGCACGTCGATCCAGCCGTAGAAGTACAGGCTGACGGCGATCATCGTGGCCCGCCACACGAGGAAGTGCGGGCGCAGCAGCCAGTTCGCGGCGAAGGCGGCGACGAAGAAGACCGCGAAGGCGACGGTGGGGAACAGCATGTTCGTCCCCGGGGGCGACTGGTTGCGAACGGTTGGGGCGATGCTACAGAGGCCGGTCAAGCCCGCCGTGGATGCCGCGCCGCCGCCGCGCGACCCCGCGCCACCGCGCCCGACCGCCGCGGCCGAGGCCCTCCCACGGCGGGTCGACGGCCTCGAGGAGCGGCGGGTCGGCGGACCGGGCGAACCTACCGGCGGGACGGTTCGTGGCCTCCCGCCGTGGGATGCCAGACTGGCGCCCATGCGCGCGGTGGTCATCTACGAGAGCCTGACGGGCAACACGGCCAGGGCCGCTCGGCTGATCGCGGAGGAGGTCGCCGCCCGCGGCGTCGAGGTGTCCGTGTACCCGGTCACCGACATCGGGCTGAAGGACCTGGCCGAGGCCGACATCGTGTTCATCGGCACCTGGGTCGACGGTCTCATCCTCTTCGGCCACCGCCCCGGCCGCGCCGGCCGCCTCAAGGCCATGCCGGTCATCGACGGCAAGCAGGTGGCGGCGTTCATGACCTACGCCGTCCACGCCGGCAAGGCGCTCGACCGGTTCGCCCGGGTGCTGGAGGAGCGGGGCGCCACCGTCGTCGCCCGCGTGCTGCTGCGGCGCGACCAGCTCGACCGGGGCATCGGCGAGCTGGTCACCGCCGCGCTGGCCACCGTCCACGCCTGAGCCCGCCCGGCGCGCCGGCGCCGGGACGTCCGCACCTTCCGGGAGCCACCCGTGCGAACTTCGACCCGCCGCACCATCCTCTGGGCGCTGGCCCTGGTGGTCGCGCTGTCGCTCGCCGGCATCGCCTTCGTGCGCGGCGAGGAGGGCGACACGGCGGCACCGCTGACACCCGCCGCTCCCGGCCCGACGGTGCCCGAGCGGCCGGGGACGGGGTGCGGCGACGATGCCGTCACCGACCCGGGCGACCTGCGGGCCGACCGGGTCGTGGCCCGATGCGGCGAGGGCGCGCCGGTGGCGAGCCCGCTCCCCACCGCCGCCACGCTGCGGGTGGCGGTGCCCGACCGGGACGTGTCCGCCGCCCCGCTGCTGGCCGCGCAGGCCCTCGACGAGTTCGCGGCCGAGAACCTGACGGTCGAGGTGGTCGACATGCCGGAGGCGGACGCCTACGCGGCGATGGGCCGGGGCGAGATCGACGTCGTCGTCGGCGGCATCGACGCCGCGTTCTTCGACGCCGCCCGCCGGGGCACGGGACCGCGGCTGGTGCTCGGTGGCACGCTGTCGCGCCGGCCGGGCGACACCGAGGTCGCGCAGGCCGGGCTGTGGGCCCGGGCCGACCTGTGGGACGAGCCCGACGACTGGCGCCCGGTCGAGGGCCACGCCCTGGCCGTCAGCGGCGGCCTGGGGAGCGCGTCGCTCTACCCGGTCGGCCTCATCCTCGACCAGGAGGAGCTCGACCTCAACGCCCTGGACACCGTGCCGGCGCCGTCGAGCGACGCCGCCCGTCGACTGCGCGACGGCGAGGTGGCGCTCGCCTGGTTGTCGGAGCCGGCGGCCGCCGCCGTGGCGGGCGACGACGCGTTCAAGCTGGTGGCCACCCTGCCGGCCAGCGAGTCCATAGACGGGACGGTGTTCGCGCCCCGGCTGCTCGGGCCCGACCGGGCGGTCGGCCTCGCCTACGTGCGGGCGGTCGTCCGCACGATCAACACCCACCTGGCCGACGGGTACGGCGACGACGCCGTCGAGCCCCTGGCCGAGGCGACGGGCAGGCCGGCCGACGAGCTGACCGCGGGGCCGCCGCCCCTGTTCGACTGGGAGCTCCGGACGGGCACGACCGGCCGCATCCAGGAGTCCCTGGCCCTCGTCGGGAGCATCGGCTACGAGGTGCCGGTCGAGGAGTCGCTGCTCGTCGACCGCAGCCTCTACGGGGAGGCGGTGGCGGCCCAGGACCAGGGGTAGGCCGGGTCCTCGCAGGCACGCGCCCCCTCGGCCAGCATCAGCGGCCGGAACGTGTCGATCATCACGGCCAGCTCGGTGGTCGCCTCGGCCCCGAGCGACGCCTCGACGCTTCCCGGCTGGGGCCCGTGCGTGAACCCCGCGGGGTGCAGGCTCACGGAACCGGCGCCGATGCCGGAGCCCTTGCGGCTCGTGAAGTCGCCGTCGCAGTAGTAGAGGACCTCGTCGCTGTCGACGTTGGCGTGGTTGTACGGGGCCGGCACGGCGAGCGGGTGGTAGTCGAGCTTGCGGGGGACGAAGCTGCACACCACGAAGCGGGGCCCGGCGAAGGTCTGGTGGACCGGCGGGGGCTGGTGGACCCGGCCGGTGAGCGGCTCGAAGTCGTGGATCGACAGCCGGTACGGGTAGAGGCAGCCGTCCCAGCCGACCACGTCGAAGGGGTGGTGCGCGTACCGGTACCGGGTCAGGCCACCCGACCGGCGCACGAGCACGTCGGCGGGCCCGTCGCCGCCGCCCGCGGGAGGCGCCTCGGGCGCGTGCAGGTCGCGCTCGCAGTAGGGGCTGTGCTCCAGGAACTGGCCTTCGGGCGACAGGTAGCGCGCCGGGGCGCCGACGTGGCCGCGGGCCTCGATCACGAGGGCGTCGGTCGGCTCGTCGCCGGTCGGGAGCCACCGGTGGGTGGTCCCGGTCGGGATCACCACGTAGTCGCCGGGCCGGCAGTCGAGGGTGCCGAACGACGACTCCAGCCGGGCCCCGCCGGTCCGCAGGTACACGATCTCGTCGCCGGTCGCGTTGCGGTAGAGGCCGCTGGGGTCGGTGGGGCGGGCCACGGCCAGGCGGACGTCGTCGTTGGCCAGCAGCACGCGGCGGCCGGTCACGAGATCGCCCACCTGCGGCAGGTCCGTGGTCCGCAGGTGGCGTGGGAGGAGCGGGTCGTTGGGCGCCGGGCCGTCACCGGTGTCCGGTACCGACTCGGCGGCCACCAGGGCGGTCGGTGGGTGCTCGTGGTACAGCAACGCCGACGAGGAGGAGAACCCGTCCGACCCCATGAGCTCCTCGGCGTAGAGGCGACCGTCGGGGGCCCGGAACTGGGTGTGACGCTTCGGTGGGACGTCACCGACCCGTCGGTAGTGCGGCATCGGCACCTCCTCCTCGGGCGCGGGGCGGGCGGCCGGCGGGGGGCGGGCCGGACCCGGGGGGCGGAGCGGCCTCGGGCGGGGCAGGCCGGTGCTGGCCGGCGTGGTGGCGCGCCAGGTTGGCGCTGACGCGGCTCGCGGCCGCCCGCACCGCCGCCGCGACCTCGGCCCGATCCGGGAAGCGGTGTTCGGGGGCCACCAGGCCGAGGCTCGCCACGGGCCGGCCGGCCGCGTCGAGGATCGGCGCCGCCACGCCGGTGACCCCGGGTTCGAGCTCGCCGGTGGTGAACACGACGCCGTCCTCCAGCGAGCCGGGGAGCAACGCCCGGCCGCTCGCGCCGGCCGTGAGCGGGTGGCGGGTGCCCGTCGGGTAGTGGATCTGGACCACGCGCGTGCCGCCGACGACGTGATCGACCGCCACGGCGTCGTCGCACTCCCGGACGGTGAGGACGGCGGTCTCCCGGAACCGGGCGGCCAGTTGCTCCAGCTCCGCCCGCGCCAGTCCCCGCAGCAGCGGTTCGACGCCGGCGGCCAGTGCCAGCAGGCCGAGGCCGGGTCCCCACCCGGCGTCGGTCCGGCGGGCGAGCCCGTGGACCTCCAGCGTGGCGAGCAGGCGGGCGGCCGCGGTCCGGGAGATGCCCAGAGCCCGGGCGAGGGAGGTGGCGCTGGCGTCGCCGTTGCTCTCGGCGAGCCGTGCCAGCAGGCGCAGGGCTGCATCGACGGTCTTGGATTGCTCGGCCACCGGGCGGCTCCGAACTACCATCGGTAAGGTCTGTTGCAATCGCATGACACACGGCACTGACGCAGCGCCGACCGATAGGCGGACACTAACCTCCGCCATTCGGAGGTGCAACGTTTGCCGATCCCCTTGCGCGCGCTGCTCGACCGGCTGTTCGACGACGCGGGGCTGTTCCCGCCTTCACGACTTCCGATGGCGGACGCTCTGCACGCGCACAGCCGGGCCGCGGCGGGCCCCCACGGGCGGGTCGTGGGCTCGTTCGTCTGCCCGAGCACCCGGCTCGGCGAGCTCGACGCGTGCGTGGCCGGCGGCCTGCCGCGGCCCGCGTCGATCGCCGTCCTCGGCTACGGGGGTCCGGCGGCGTGGCGCGGCGTGTCCGCCGCCCGCGGCGTCGTCCAGGTCGAGGCCGCCCCCGGCGTCGACCTCCCGCCGCCGTCCCGGCGGGTGGCCCGCTACGTCGAGGTGCCCCAGCACGTGCCGCTCGACGCCGCCCTCGATGCGGCGCAGGCAAGCGGTCTCCGGATCAAGCTCATGTGCGGGGGCATCACACGGGACATGGTCCCGAGCTGCGACTGGCTGGCCGCCGCGCTGGTGGGCGCCGTGGCGCGGGGCCTGGTCGTGAAGGCCAGTGGCGGGCTGGTCCAACCCTTTCGCCAGCTCGGACCCGATCACGCCCACCACGGCTTCGTCAACCTGCTCGCCGCAGCCGGCGCAGCGCGGGCCCGGCATCCGGCCGGCACGGTGTCGGAGGTGCTCGCCGCCGACGAGGGCCAGTACTCCGACCTGGCGACGTACCTGTCCGGCTCGGCCCGGAACCTTCTCGCCTCGATCGCCGTGTCGTCGATCGCCGCACCGCTGGACGCGCTCGCGGACCGGGGCCTGCTGTGACCCGGTGAGCGGGGGTTGGTCGGGGGTGCTGGTCGGGTGCTCTCGCGGGCCGGGCCGGCTGTGGCCGGAGCGGGGGTTGGTGGCGGCAGCGGGGCCGTCGGGTGTTCTCGCGGGCCGGGCCGGCTGTGGCCGGAGCGGGGGTTGGTGGCGGCAGCGGGGCCGTCGGG
>DASSGC010000117.1:0-5492 GCA_035693765.1 Acidimicrobiales bacterium | reverse complement strand
GGCTGGCCGGCATCGTCGACGTCGACGCCACCTCCCTCGTGCTCGACGTGCGGCCGGGCACGTTCGGCGACGTGCTCGAACGCGATCTGCGGGGCGACCACGGCCTCACGCTCGGCCACTGGCCGCAGTCGGTCGCCCTGTCGACCGTCGGCGGCTGGCTGGCGTGCCGGTCGGCCGGCCAGCTCTCGGGCCGCTACGGGAAGATCGAGGACATGGTGGTGGGCCTCGACGTCGTCCTGGCCGACGGCCGGGCCATCACGACCGGCGGCTGGCCCCGGGCCGCGGTCGGACCCGACCTCACGCAGCTCTTCGTGGGCAGCGAGGGCACGCTCGGCGTCATCACCGGCGCCCGGCTCCGGCTGCACCCGGCGCCGCCCCACGAGCGGCGGGGCGCCTGGCTGCTCGGCTCGTTCGAGGACGGCCTGGACGTGATGCGCCGCATCGTCCAGCGCGGCGCGACTCCGGCGGTGCTCCGGCTCTACGACGGCGCCGAGGCCGACCGGACCTACCACACCGGCGACCGGGCCCTGCTCCTGGTCCTCGACGAGGGCGACGGCGCGCTGGTCGACGCCACCTTCGAGATCGTGGCCGAGGAGTGCGAGATCGGCGCCGGCGGCCGGCGCGACGACCCGGGCCACGTCGCGCACTGGCTGGAGCATCGCAACGAGGTGGCCGCCCTGGAGGCGCTCACCACCAAGGGCTACACGGTCGACACCATGGAGGTCGCCGCCCCGTGGGCAGCACTGCCCGCGGTCTACCGGGCCACGCTCGACGCCCTCACCGGCGTGGAGGGCACGCTCGCCGCTTCGGCCCACCAGTCGCACAGCTACCCGTCGGGCGGCTGCCTCTACTTCACGTTCGCCGGCCAGGTCGACGCCGGCCGGCGCGACGCGTACTACCGCGAGCTGTGGGACGCGGGGCAGCGGGCCGTCCTCGCCAACGGTGGAGCGCTCAGCCACCACCACGGTGTCGGGCTCAACCGGTCGCGGTTCATGGCCGAGGCCCTCGGCCCGGCGTTCGACGTGCTGGTGGCGGCCAAGCAGGCACTGGATCCCCGGGGCATCCTCAACCCGGGCAAGCTCGGCCTCCCGTCGCCCTGGGGCCCGGTCCCCGGCTGGTGATCGGGGGCGGGTCCGGGAGGGCCCGCGTGCGAGACTCGCAGCCGTGAGCGGATCGATCCTCGTCGTGGACGTCGGCACCTCGGCCGTCCGAGCGGCCGTCGTCCACCCCGACGCCTCTGTGACCGCCGTCCACCATCGCCCCACGCCGCCCGACTCCCCCGCGCCCGGCCTCGTCGAGTTCGACGCGGTGGCCCTGGCCGAGACCGCCATGGACGTCGCCCGCGCCGCCCTGGCCGAGGGTGGGCCGGTGGACGCCGTGGGCATCACCAACCAGCGGGCCTCCACCGTCGTGTGGGACCGGGCCACCGGCGCGCCCGTCGGCCCCGGACTCGGTTGGCAGGACCTACGGACCGTCGGCGCCTGCCTCGTCCTCCAGGCCGACGGCCTGCGACTCGCCCCCAACGAGTCGGCCACCAAGGTTGCCCACCTGCTCGACGAGGCCGACCCCGACCGCACCCGCGACCTGTGCGCCGGCACCGTCGACGCCTGGATCGCGTGGCACCTGTCCGGCGGCGAGCGGCACGTCACCGATCTCTCCAACGCCGCGGTGACCGGCCTCACCACGGCGGACGGCGACGACTGGGACGACCGGGTGCTGGACGCGCTGCGCATCCCCCGTGCCGCCCTCCCCGCGATCGTCGACACCACGGGCGTGCTCGCCGAGGCCGTGGTGCTCCCCGGGGCGCCGCCGATCACGGGGCTCGTCGGTGACCAGCAGGCGTCGCTGGCCGGCCAGGGCTGCGTGCTGCGGGGGCTGGCCAAGATCACCTTCGGCACGGGCGGCATGCTCGACGTGTGCCTCGGGCCCGAGCGCCCGGCGCCCTCCCGCCGGGCCGCGCACGGCACCTTCCCCATCGTCGCCTGGCGCCGGGACGGCAAGCCCACCTGGGGGAGCGAGGCGATCATGCTGGCGGCAGGCACGAACGTCGAGTGGCTGTGCGACGACCTCGGGATCATCGACAGCCCCGCGCAGTCCCACGACGTCGCCGCCGCCTGCGAGACCAGCGACGGTGTCGTGTACGTGCCGGCGCTGCTGGGCCTCGGCACGCCCCGCTGGGACTACGGGGCGCGCGGCACGTTGCTCGGGGTCACGCGGGGCACGGGACGGCCGCAGCTCGTGCGGGCCGTGTTGGAGGGCGTGGCCCACCGGGCCGCCGATCTCGTCGAGTCGACCGAGGCCGACACCGGGCTCACCCTCGACCGCCTGCGGATCGACGGCGGCATGAGCGCCAACCCGACCTTCGTGCAGGCCGTGGCCGACGCCACGGGCAGGCCCGTCGAGGTGTCCCCGCACCAGGAGGCCACCACGCTGGGCGCCGGGTTCCTCGCGGGGTTGGCGATCGGCACCTGGTCGGGCTGGGACGACCTGGCCGCCACCTGGCGCCCGCGGGCTGTGGTCGAACCGGCGAGGACGCTCGACCGCGACCGCTGGCGGGAGGCCGTCGAGCGTGCCGCGGGGTGGGAGCCCGACCTCAGCGCCATCAGCTTCTGACGGCCCGGACCGCCGGTCGTCGACGGCCGCGTCGCGAACCGAACGCCGGTTCAGCGGCGTAGAGGCCAGACGACGATCAGACACGCGCCCCCGGCGCCACGAACAAAGGGATTGTGTGCATGGCACTCGCACGACGCAGGCTCGGCCTGGCGGCCGGCGCCGTCGTGGTGGTCCTCCTCGCCGCCGGCTTCGGCGGCTGGTGGTTCCTCCTCCGTGACGACGCCCCCAAGGCCGCGAGCATCGAGGCCGCCGGGGAGACGCTGGACGAGGCGGCCGCGTCGGGCGGGGACCCCGGGGGCGACGTCGACGTCGAGGGCGCCTGGACGGTGGACAGCTCCATCGGCAGCTTCGACGACTTCTCCGGCACGTGGGCCGGGTACCGGGCCGACGAGGAGCTGGCCAGCGTGGGCGCGACCACCGCGGTCGGCCGCACGCCCAACGTGTCGGGCACGATGACCGTCGTGGGTGACGAGGTCACCGCGGTGGCGGTGGAGGTCGACCTCACCACGCTGAAGAGCGACAAGGGCCAGCGCGACAACGCGCTCCGGGGCCGGGGCCTGCAGACCGACCAGTTCCCCACGGCGACCTTCTCGCTGACCGAGCCGCTGGCGCTTCCCGACGGCCTCGGCTCGGGTGCCGACCTGCCGGCGACCGGCACCGGCGACCTGACCATCCACGGCGTGACCCGGAGCGTGACCGTCGAGATGACGACGACGCTGCAGGGCGGCACGGCCGCGGTGGTCGGCTCGGCGCCGGTGAAGCTGTCGGACTTCGGCATCGAGGCGCCCACCGGCTTCTCGGTGCTGTCCATCAAGGACGACGCCACGTTCGAGTTCCAGATCTTCTTCACCAAGCAGTAGGGGCGGTATCGTGGGCGTCGACGGTGAGTCGGCCGGGTGGCCGCGGCGCCGAGGTCTCCGGACCGCGGTGTCGAGGAAAGTCCGGACTCCACAGGGCGCGGGTGCTGGCGAGAGCCAGGACGGGGCGACCTGCCGGTTCAGGGCAACAGAGAGCAGACCGCCGATGGCGGCCCGCCGGTAACGGTGGGCCGCACAGGCAAGGGTGAAACGGTGCGGTAAGAGCGCACCAGCGTCGGGGGCGACCCCGGCGGCTGGCAACCCCCACCCGGAGCAAGGCCAAGCGTGGGACGGCCGGCCCGGCCGATGTCCCCAGGTAGGCCGCAAAGATGGATGGCCACCGGGGCGGCGACCGCGAGGAAGCCGCCTTACAGAATCCGGCTTACAGGCCGACTCACCGTCACATACACCCGCTGACCAGGGCATCCGCCTCTGCGCCCGCGCCCCGGTCCTCAGCCAGCTCGGATAGCGAACGCCAACGACCGTGCGCGGCCCCAGCCCGCAACGTGCCGAGGCGGCAGAACCACACCCAGCTCCGCCAGCATCGCCCGAACCTTCGGCTCCACATCGAACCGGGACGGCCCTGGGCCAGCAGGCAAGATCGCAACATCCAACGTGGCCGGACCATCGACCCCACCGGCCACCAGCTCAGAAGCGAACCCGATCACCTGCTCAGGAACCAGCGAGCCCCACACCACCTCGCCAGCGATGCGACGCAACTCTGCCCTCCGTCTCGGGCCGGTGAGAACTTTCTGTACTCCGTGAGGTTTCTGTACTCCGTCAAGGCGCCCGGCTGGCGCCGGGCGACGAGAAGGCCCGGCCTGCGGGCGGCGCCTCCGGCTCCGTCCTCAGCCGGGCCCGATCTCAGGCGGTCGGTGTTGGTGGCCAGTCTTCGCCAAGCCGGCGAGCCCGACGGTCTGGCGCGGGGTCGGCCAGCTCGACACCGGCGGCCCGCTCCACCCTTCGGAACGCCCTGTCCGGTAGCCGCCAGACCCACATGTCCCTCATCGCCTGTCGAAAATCCTCCGACGACGCTGCCTGACGCTCGATCCAGTGAAGTCGCGACTCGTCATCCGTCGCGAAGACCTCCAGGACCGCGGCCGAGATGATGCTGTAGTCCTCCTCACTGACGGCGAGGTCGACAAGACGCAGGATGCCGTCCCGGACACGGGCTTCGTCCATCCACCAGGTATCGGACATCCAGAGGGAGACTGCCCACCAGTCGGCCTCCTGTTCCTGGCGCTGGTACCGCATCCAGGTCTCAGCAATCTCCTGGGCGGTCACGACCTGCACAAGCTCGTCGATGCGTTCGTCCTCGACCAGGGCGTCGAGGTCCGGGTGGGCCATGCGCTCAGGATGGCACCGGTGACCCCCTTCCCAGGGACGATTTGGCCCCGCGAGCAAGCTGGTGGAGGGCCAACGCACGCGCGGGCGCAAGCAGCTGTGGCATCGATGTGACGTGCCACCCCGGCCGCCGCCCTATGGACCAGGTCACGGCCCGTCGCTCCTGGTGAATAACGACGAGAGAGCACAGCCACGGTCCTCAGCCAGTCCTCAGGAGCCCGCGCGATGACCTGACGAGACGAGATGCGTTCGATCGCCGCGCCGACGGCGCTCAGTTGCAGGTGTTCGGCACGACGTTGTCCGGAACCTGACCGTCCTGGAGCGCCTGGACGCCGTCGCCGAGACCCGGGAGCGGGAAGGACTCGTCGGGTGGCGCCTGGGCGAAGCCGACGACCGCTTGACCGAACGCGCCGGGGAACGGCTGGTCCGCTGTTGCCAGGGCGGAGATGCTCTCGCCGTAGCAGCCGGGACTCGCCGGTGTGCCGGCACCGGCCGGCGCGGCGCCGAACCCGAGGAAGACCAGAGCCGAGGCCGAGGCGAGGAGGAACAAGCGCTTCATGGCAGCACCTTCCGACGCTGGGCAGTCGGTCGCGGCGCCCGCACGGCCCACACCACGCCAGGACGGGTCGCGCCGGCATCAACGCTGCGCCCGGCCGCATCGCCTGTCAAGGTGCAGGG
>DASSGC010000116.1:0-7535 GCA_035693765.1 Acidimicrobiales bacterium | reverse complement strand
TCCCCGGATCGGTCAGGGCCGCCTCGATGCGGCCCGCCGCCCGCTCGCGCCGGGCGATGCGCCGCCGGCGCAGGTGGTGGACGGCGAACGCCGTCGGGACCAGGAGCGCGCCGACCGCGAGGGCGCCGACCAGGGCGATCCACAGCGGCAGCTCGAAATCGAACCACAGCCACTCGAAGTCGGTCGCCCCGCTGTTCTGGACCAGGAAGATCGCCGCCGCCGCCGCCAGCAGCAGGCCGAGCGCGGCCCCGACGTTGAACGCCCGCTCCGGCCGGGTCCGCACGGCACGCAGGTCGCGGGCGAGGCGACCACGACGGGCGGGCTCTGGCGGGGACGGGCGGGACACCGCCTGCCAGCTACCCGCCCGGCGCCGTCCCAACCAGCAGCCGGGTGCGGAACAGCTCGAGCACCTGGTCGAGCGCGTCGCGGGTGGGGTGCCCCGGCTCGTCCACCAGCTCCTCGGTGAGCACCGAGTGGGCCATCTTCCCGATGCCGTGCGGGTTGCCCGGCGACGAGTCGATCTCCACCCCCACGAACGCGTCGCCCAGCTCGTCCCGCAGCCGGGCGAACCGCTCGGCCGGCACGAACCGGTCGCAGGTGAAGCGCAGGCCCAGCAGCGTCACCCCCGCCGCCCCCCGCTCCTTGACCCGCGCCAGGTCGGCCGCGCTGATGCCGAGGTCGCGCTTCTGCCGGGCGAGCACCGGCAGCGGCAGCGACGGCTGGCTGAGCACCGGGGCCGCCACCACGTCGTCGACCATCATGGCCAGGGCGAACCCGCCGGTGAGGCACATGCCCACCGCGCCGACGCCCGGCCCGCCGCAGCGCTCGTGCTCGTGGCGGGCCAGCGCCCGCAGCCACACCGTGACCGGCGACGTCCGGCCCGTGGCCCAGAGCGTGAACTCCCGCGACACGCAGGCGAACCCGATCGCCCCGAGCCCGTTGCGGACCGACGGCGCCGCCCCGGGCTCGCCGAACAGGTGGGGCAGCACGGCCGTGCAGCCGATGCCGGCCACCCGGTCGGCGAAGGCGAGGACGGCCGGCGTGATGCCCGGGACCTCCGCGATCACGATCACGGCCGGCCCCTCCCCCCGGCGGAACACCTGGCGGGCCTTGCCCTCGTGGGTGAACGTGTCGCGCTCGTAGTCCCCCAGGGGCATGAACGCAGCGTAGACCCGCGACGGCGGGCGGTTCCCGGTGGCCACGGAAGCGACACGGGCACAGCCCAGCCTCTACGGTGAGTGGCCTATGTCACTGGGGGACGGCAGCGCCGTTGACATCTCGACCGACCGCGAGATGCCGCCGGAGGCGGCGACCGAGGACGACCCGCCGCGGCTGATCGGCGACAAGCCGCGGCTGATCCTGCTCAGCTTCCTGATGCTGTTCGTGGAGCTGGCCATCATCCGGTGGTCGGGCGCCAACGTCGTCTACCTCGCCTACTTCTCCAACCTCGTGCTGCTCGGCAGCTTCCTCGGCATCGGCCTCGGCTTCCTGTGGGCCGGCCGCGGCGGCCGGCCGCTGTTCCCGTGGACGCCGGTCGTGCTGGCGCTGCTGGTGGCGTTCATCCGGCTGTTCCCCATCGACATCAAGGTCAGCGGCAGCCAGCTCATCTTCTTCAACGACCTGCGCGCCACCGGCCCGCCCCGTGAGGTCATCCTGCCGGTGATCTTCGTCGTGGTGGCCACGCTGCTGGCGTTCGTCGCCGACGGCGTGGCCCGCACGTTCAAGAAGTTCGAGCCGCTGGAGGCCTACAAGCTCGACCTGATCGGCAGCGTGGCCGGCATCATCGGCTTCGCCGTCCTGTCGTTCCTGCGGATGCCCCCCGTCGTGTGGGGCGTCGTGGCCGGGGCGGTGCTCATCGCCGTGTCGCTGCCCAAGGTGCGGATCACGGCCGTCGTCGGCGTGGCCGCCATCGTGCTGATCCTGGGCGTCGAGTCGGCGGCCTCCCACACGACCTGGTCGCCCTACTACAAGATCGAGGACGAGAAGAACGACGCCGGCGGCTACGGCGTCAAGGTCAACGAGGTGCCCCACCAGGCCTCGCTCCCCGTCGCCGACAACCCGCTCTATGCGGGCAACTACGACCAGACGACCGGCGACGACCCCGGCGACGTGCTGATCATCGGCGCCGGCGGCGGCAACGACGTCGCCGCCGCGCTGGCCAACGGCGCCGACCACATCGACGCGGTCGAGATCGACCGCACCCTCTACGAGCTGGGCCGCGACGGCCACCCCGACCGGCCCTACGACGACCCCCGCGTCGACGTGCACATCGACGACGGCCGCGCCTACCTGGAGCGCAGCACCAAGGAGTGGGACCGCATCCTGCTCGCGCTGCCCGACTCGCTCACCCTGGTGACGGGGCAGGCGTCGGTCCGCCTGGAGAGCTACCTCTTCACCCAGGAGGCCATCGACACGGCCCGCGACCACCTGGCCCCGGGCGGCGTGTTCTCGATGTACAACTACTTCCGCGAGGGCTGGCTGGTCGACCGCTACGCCGGGACGCTCGACACGGCGTTCGGCGCGCCCCCCTGCATCATCACCTTCGACGCCATCAGGAACAGCAACCTCGCCGTGCTCACCGTGTCGGAGGACCCGGACGCCGTGGCCTGCGACGGCGACAACCAGGTCGTGTGGCAGCGGCCGGCCGACGTGCTGGAGCCGGCGCACGACGACCACCCGTTCCCGTACCTGCGCGGGCGCACGCTCCCCGGCTTCTACGTCGTCACCATCGTCGTGATCCTGCTGGTGTCGCTGGTGGCGATCCGCGGCGTGGCCGGGCCGATCAAGCCCATGCTGCGCTACACCGACCTGTTCTGCATGGGCGCGGCGTTCCTGCTCCTGGAGACGAAGAGCGTGGTGCAGTTCGCGCTGCTGTTCGGCACGACCTGGTTCGTCAACGCCCTCGTCTTCCTGGGCGTGCTGGTGAGCGTGCTGTGCGCGGTGCTGGTATCGCAGCGGGTGACGTTCAAGCGCCCCGCCCGCCTGTACCTGGTGCTGCTGGCCGGGCTCGTGGTGGCGTGGGCCGTGCCGCCCTCGGCGCTGCTGTCGCTCGCCGTCGTCCCCCGGTTCGTGGCCGCGGTGACGCTGGCGTTCCTGCCGATCTTCACCGCCAACCTGGTGTTCACCCAGCGGTTCAAGTCGACCAGCGCCTCGGCCACGGCGTTCGGGGCCAACCTGCTCGGCGCCATGTTCGGCGGCCTCATGGAGTACGCGTCGCTGGTCATCGGCTACCGGGCGCTGCTGCCGGTCGTCGCCCTGCTCTACGGCGCGGCGTTCCTCGCCGGGCGCAGGGAACTGGCCGTGCCGGTCCCTGCCCCGGCGGGCGAGACGGTGGGCGCGGGAACGGGCTGAGCCCCGGCCCGCGCTACTCCCACTCGATGGTGCCGGGGGGCTTGGACGTGATGTCGTAGGCCACCCGGTTGATGCCCGGCACCTCGTTGATGATGCGGCTCGACATCGTCTCCATGACGTCGTAGGGCAGGCGGGCCCAGTCGGCCGTCATGGCGTCCTCGCTCGTGACCGCCCGGATGATCACCGGGTGGGCGTAGGTCCGCTCGTCGCCCATGACCCCCACCGACCGGATGTCGGGCAGCACCGCGAACGACTGCCAGATCTCCCGCTCCAGGCCGGCCCGGCGCAGCTCCTCGCGCACGATCGCGTCGGCGTGCTGGAGCATCGCCACCTTGCCCGGCGTGACCTCGCCGATGATCCGGACGGCCAGGCCGGGACCGGGGAAGGGCTGGCGCCACACGATCTCGGCGGGCAGGCCCAGCTCCTCACCCACCCGGCGGACCTCGTCCTTGAACAGGGCCCGCAGCGGCTCGACCAGCTCGAACGTCATGTCCTCGGGCAGGCCCCCCACGTTGTGGTGGCTCTTGATGGTCGACGCCCCGGTGCCGCCGCCCGACTCGATCACGTCGGGGTAGAGGGTGCCCTGCACCAGGAAGCGGGCGTCCTCCAGGCCGCCGGCCGTCTCCTCGAAGATGCGGATGAACAGCTCGCCGACGATCTTGCGCTTGTCCTCGGGGTCGGTCACCCCGGCCAGCCGCTCGAAGTAGCGGTCGGCCGCCCGGACGTGGATCAGCTCGATGTGCTGGTGGCGCCGGAACGTCTCGACCACCTGCTCGCCCTCGCCCTGGCGCAGCAGGCCCGTGTCGACGAACACGCAGGTGAGCTGCGGCCCGATGGCCTTGTGCACGAGCGCGGCGGCGACGGCCGAGTCGACCCCGCCCGACAGGGCGCAGATCACCCGGGCGTCACCGACCTGGGCCCGGACCGCCGCCACCTGCTGCTCGATGATCGAGGTCATGGTCCAGGTGGGCGGGATGCTCGCCAGGTGGTGCAGGAACCGCTCCAGCACCTGCTGGCCGCACGGCGTGTGGGCGACCTCCGGGTGGTACTGGACGCCCCACATGCGCCGTTCGGGCGACTCCAGGGCGGCGACCGGGGCGCCGGCCGACGTGGCGGTGGCCACGAAGCCCTCGGGCACCCGGGAGATGCCGTCGAAGTGGCTCATCCACACGGTCTGCTCGGTCGGCTGGTCGACCAGCAGCCCGTCCTCCGGCCCGCCGGTGAGGGTGACCGTGGTGCGCCCGTACTCGCCCTGCCCACCCCGGGCGACCTCGCCGCCCAGCTGCTGGGCCAGGAGCTGGGCGCCGTAGCACAGCCCGAGGATGGGGATGCCGAGGTCGTAGACCCCCGGGTCGAGCAGCGGGGCGCCCTCGGCGTGGACCGACTTGGGCCCGCCGGAGAGGATGAGCGCGGCCGGTGCCCGCTCGGCCACCTCGGCGGCGGTGATCGTGTGGGGGACGATCTCGGAGTAGACGTGGGCCTCGCGCACGCGGCGGGCGATGAGCTGGGCGTACTGGGCGCCGAAGTCGACGACCAGGCAGGTGGGGAAGTCGGCGGCCAGCGGCTGCTCCGCGCCGGTCGGGGCGACCTCGCCGGCGTGGCGCCCGGTCATCGGCCGATCCCGGAGCGGGCGCACACCACGGGACGTGCTGCGGCGGCGGAGCTCACCGGTCCACCACCACCAGGTCGGCCTTCTGCAGGTCCTTGAGCGTCTCGAAGCCGCACAGGGCCATGGCGCGGCGGAGGGCGCCGGTGAGGTTGACGCTGCCGGAGGCGTCGTGCGCCGGGCCGTGGAGGATCTGCTCCAGCGTGCCCTGGATCTCGACCCGGACCCGCTCGCCCCGGGGCAGCGTGGCGTGGACGGCGGGCATGCTCCAGTGCCACCCCCGGCCGGGGGCCTCGCTGGCGGCGGCGAGCGGCGTGCCGATCATCACCGCGTCGGCCCCGCAGGCCACGGCCCGGGCGATGTCGCCGCCGGTGGTGACCCCGCCGTCGGCGACGACGTGGCAGTAGACCCCGGTCTCGTCCAGGTGGCGCATGCGGGCGGCCCGGGCGTCGGCCAGGGCGGTGGCCAGCGGCACCCCGAGGCCGAGCACCTCGCGCGTGACGGTCGCCGCGCCGGTGCCGGCCCCCACCAGCACGCCGGCGGCGCCGGTGCGCATCAGGTGGAGGGCGCTCTGGTACGACGTGCAGCCGCCGACCAGCACCGGCAGCTCGTAGTGGCGGATGAAGGCCTTGAGGTTGAGCGGCTCGACGGTGCGGGCGACGTGTTCGGCGGACACGATGGCGGCCTGGATGACGAGCAGGTCGGGCTCGGCCTGGAGGACGTGCTCGGCCAGCTCCAGCGTGCGGTGGGGCGTGACGGCCACCGCGCAGGTGACGCCCGCCTCCTTGATCTCGGCGATGCGCTCGCCGATCAGCTCGGGCTTGACCGGCTCCGCGTAGATCTCCTGGAGCCGCCGGGTGGCCTTGGACGCGTGGAGCCCGGCGATCTCCTCGAAGATGGCCTCGGGGTGCTCGTAGCGGGTCCAGAGCCCCTCGAGGTGGAGGACGCCGGCCGACCCCAGCCGCCCCAGCTCGATGGCGGTGGCCGGCGAGGTGACGCTGTCGGTGGGTGCGGCGAGCACGGGCACCTCGAACCGGTAGGCGTCGATCTCGCAGGAGATGTCGACGTCCTCGGGGTCGCGGGTCCGGCGGCTGGGCACGATGGCGACGTCGTGGAGGCGGTAGGCCCGCCGTGCCGTCTTGCCGATGCCGATCTCGATTTCGGCCATGACGGCCACCACCCTCTGACGTGCCGGGGGAAAGCCCGAAGTCTACCGACGCACCCCGGGGGCCCGATGAACCGGTGTGGCGCGGCCGACCCGCGTCATCGGGCCGTCGGCGCCGCGTCGTCGATGAGCGACCACAGGGCCTCGACGTGGCGCTCCTCGGTGGTCCAGGCGCCGATGCTGGCCCGGATGACGTAGCGGTCGTCCAGCCGGGTGTGCGTGAGGTAGACCCGCCCGCTGGCGTTGAGCGCCCGGTGCAGGGCCTCGGTGGCCTCGTCGCCGTCGCGGTGGCGGAAGCAGACCAGGTTCAGCGGCGCCGGGGCTGCCAGCTCCAGCCGGGGGTCGGCGACGACGCGGGCCGCCAGCGTCTGGGCGAGCCGGACGTGCTCGACGACGTGGTGGCGCAGGCCTGCGGCCCCGTACCAGCGCAGCACGAACCACAGCTTCAGGGCCCGGAACCGGCGCCCGAGCGGCACCTGCCAGTCGCGGTAGTCGATCACGGCCCCCGACGCGGTCGCCGCGTTGCGCAGGTACTCGGGCAGGATCGAGAGCGCGCCCACGAGCGCGGACCGGTCGGCCACGAACAGGCACGAGCAGTCGAACGTGGTGAACAGCCACTTGTGGGGGTCGAACACGTAGCTGTCGGCCCGCTCCAGGCCACCGTTGAGCAGGCCGCGGTACTCGGGGCACACCGCCGCCGATCCCGCCATGGCCGCGTCGACGTGGAGCCACATCCCGGCCGCGCCGGCCACGTCGGCGACGGCGGCCACCGGGTCGATGGCCTGCGAGCTGGTGGTGCCGACCGTGGCCATGACCAGGCAGGGGGTCCGGCCGGCGGCGGTGTCCTCGGCCACCGCCGCCTCCAGGGCGTCGGGCCGGAGCGCGAACGCGCCGTCCACGTCGACGAGCCGCACCTGGCCCGGGTGCAGGCCGGCCACGCGGGCGCCCTTCTCCAGCGACGAGTGGGCCTGGGTCGAGGAGTACAGCACCAGGTCGCCGAGCCGCGCCCCGGCCGCCAGCGCCCGCTCGCGGGCGGCGATCACGGCGCACAGGGTGGACGACGACGCGGAGTCCTGGATCACGCCGCCGCCCGGCCCGGTGGAGAGGAACCGGTCGGGCAGGCCGAGCAGGCCGACCACCCAGTCGAGCACGTGGGTCTCGACCTCGGTGCAGGCCGGTCCCGTCTGCCACAACATCCCCTGGGTGCCGAGCCCGCTCGACACGATGTCGGCCAGGATGCCCGGGCCCGAGGTGTTGGCCGGGAAGAAGGCATGGAACCCGGGGTGCTGCCAGTGGGTGGTGCCGGGCACCACCACCCGGTCCAGGTCGGCCAGCACCTCGGCGAACGGCTCGGGCTGCTCGGGCGGGGCCGGCGGCAGCCACGACCGCACGTCCCCGGGCTTGACCGGCGGG
>DASSGC010000115.1:0-12262 GCA_035693765.1 Acidimicrobiales bacterium | reverse complement strand
GCCGGTCCTAGGGCTTCCCAGGGCCGCTCACCCGAGGACCTTGCGGACCACCCAGCGGGTCTTGCCGATGCGCCGGGTGCGCTGGAGCCCTGCCGCTCGAACAGCGCGAGCGTGCCGTTGGGCCCGGCGGGGGCGTCATGCCCGGGCGAGCAGCCAGGCCTCGCCGTCTCCCTCGCCGGCGGCGATCACGTCGAGCGCCGCGAACGCCACAGTCAGCTCGCCCGGGGGTACCCGGAAGCGTCCGGGACCGGCGCCGACCTCGCTCACCGCCGTGATCGCCAGCAGCCCGCCCGGGGCGAGGCGCCGGACGATCGCGCGGTCGAGGCGCGCGTCCCGGAACCGGTGGCAGAGCACCAGATCGACCGGCGGTCCGTCGGGCAGGCCGCCGTCGAGATCGACGACGTCGAACCGGCACCGGTCGCCGACGCCGCAGCGCCGAGCCAGGTCTCTCGCCAGGTCGATGGCCACGGCCGAGATGTCGAGACCCCACACGTCCAGGCCCCGCCCGGCCAGCCACACTGCGCCGAGCCCCCGACCACAGGCGATCTCCAGGGCCCGGCCGGCCGCCGGGAACAGGTGCTCATAGGGCACGAACGCCTCGGGTGGCCCGGGCCTGCCCGCCGGCGCGGGGCCGACCTGCGCGTACCGCTCGTCCCAACGGATGCGGTCCTCCTCGCTCATGGCCCCACCGTAGGACCCTGCCCGGACGAGCCGCCGGGCCGGGTCGGGCGACCGTGCCGGCCTGCAGGACGCGCGCCCGCCGCCCCGCTGGACAGCACCCGGCCGCCGGGTAGTGTCCCCGACCAGGGGCTTGGGGCCGGGGCCGGGCGCGGCTGGGCGCGTGCCGGGCGCGTGCCGGGCGAGCATGGTGCATGGCGGAGAAACCCGGGAACCAACGGTCGGGCTCATCCGTCAGGTACGCCATGACGCGTCACCGGCTCCCGACCGACGACCCGCTCGGGGAAGCGTCGACCGGCGCCGGTCGCACCGGCGCCGGGATCCCCAGGCCGGCACCGGGCGGCGGCTTCGAGGTGCTGTTCGCCGAGCAGTACACGCCGATGGTCCGCGTCGCCTACCTGCTGCTGGGCAGGCGGGACGAGGCCGAGGACGTCGTGCAGGACGCCTTCGCCCGGGTCGACCTGCGCTGGTCCCGCCTCGACAACCCGGGCGGCTACCTCCGGCGCTGCGTCGTCAACGGTGCCACCGACCTGCTGCGCCGCCGGCGCCTGGAGCGCCGGGCCGCCGAGCGGGCCCGGCACGAGCACGCGCATGGGGGGCTGGCCGCCGACGAGATGAGCGACGCCCTTGCCGCCCTGCCTGCCCGGCGGCGGGCCGCGGTCGTGCTGCGGTACTGGTCCGGCCTGACCCACCGCGAGATCGCCGAGGTCCTGGGCGTCCGGCCCGGGACCGTCAAGTCGATGCTGCACCGGGCCCTGGCCCAGCTGCGGGAGGAGATCGAGCGATGAGCCCCACCGACCTGGAAGACCGGCTGTCCCGCTCTCTCGCCGAGCGGGCCGCCACCCTGGCGCCACCGGACCGGTCCGCGGCCCGCCGGGCCGTCGCCCTCCGCAGCGGCGCGCTGCGCCGCCGGCGCCGGATCGGCCGGGCCGCGAGCGCTGCGGCCGCCCTGGCGGCGGTCGCCGGCCTCGTGGCCGGCGGCCTGGCGGGGCGGGGCGACGACGACCCGGACGCCGTGTCGAGCGCGGTGGACGCACCCGCCTCGTGGCACCTCGACCCGCCGCCGGCCGCCACCCCGGCCTTCACGGTCGCGGGCATGGTGCCGACCAACGGCGAGACGGCCTGGTACGACCCGCCGCCCGACGCGCCCCCGCGCGAGCCCAGCGACCTCGTCGACCCGGTCACCGGGGTGCCGCTCGACCAGCGCCCCACCGTCCAGGTGTTCCGGCGGCCGGGTGACTACGCCGGGCCCAGCGTGTTCGTCACCCACGGCCCGACGATCGCCCCGGTCGAGGGCGACGGCGTCGCGCTCGCCGGCGGGTCCGGCGGCCGTCTCGACGCCGGCCGGCCGGGGGTGCCCCGGCTGTCGTGGCAGCCGAGCGGCAGCACCGCGCTCGCCTCGGCCCAGGCCTGGGGCCTGACGCCGGAGGACCTGGTCGCGTTCGTGGACGGCCTCGCGCTCCGGCCCGGCGGGACGGGCTTCGCCGCCGCCGCGTTGCCGGCGGGCGTCGCCGAGGACGCCGTCGAGCCGCCCGCCGACCCGAGCCTGCTCTGGAGCACCTACCGCGTCCTCGACCTCACCGACCCGGAGGACCACCAGCTGCCGGGGCAGGTCCACATCACGGTGATGCGCAGCGACGAGACCGACTTCGAGCTCATGCTGGGCAGGCGCCTGGCGACGGCCGGCTCGGTCGAGCAGATCACGGTCCTCGGCCATCCCGCCGCCCTCATCCGCGACGCCGACGGATCCCGGTGGTCGGTGCAGTGGCGCCTCAACACCGCCGACCGGGTCGAGGTGATCGTCGCCGACCCCGACCGGGCCGCGGTGGACGAGGTCGTCGCAGGGCTGCGGGAGATCGACGAGGCGGGCTTCGACGAGCTCCTCGACGAGGCGGGCGACGATCCCCGCAACGCGAACACGCCCAGCACCCCGATGACCTGACCCCCACCGCCGCCGCCGCCACGCGACCATGGCGCCATGGTCGACGCCGTGGACGCTGCCGGGAACGCTGCCGGGAACGCTGCCGGGAACGCTGCCGGGAACGCTGCCGGGAGCCTGGCCGATGCGATCGAGGCCGAGCTGCGCCGGCGCGGGGCCTGGGTGGTGCCGCCGCCGGATGAGGACGAGGTGCTGGCCGGCGGGGCGTTCGGCCTGGGCACGGGGCCGTTCGAGACCTGGCTCCAGGTCGTGCTCCTGGCCCGGCTGCGCCAGGTGGCGGCCGGGGAGCTGCCGCTGCCGCCGTCGTCGCAGGTGGCCGTCCAGGCGATCCGCGAGTGGGACGGCCGCGACGACCGCGACGACCTCATCGACCTGCTGGGCCGCGTCGACGCGCTGGCCGAGAGCCCTCGCGCCTGAGCCCGACGCCAACGACGCCGGCGCCGCGCGCCCGCGGCGCGCACCGACAGCCCCGCCAGGCGAAGGCGCGGAGAGGTTGCGTCGCTGCCGGTCACCGTGCCGCATCGCCGGTCGGCCGAGCCGTCGAGCTGGTGCTCCCGCGCCGGATCGCCACGCGTAGGCCCTGGCGAACGCCCCATCCGCCCGGCCTCCACGCCCCCTGGACAGAAGGCTCTAGGCGACCTCGGCCAGCACCAGGTCGCCGGTGGTGCCGGCGGCGGGGGCCTGCCGCTCGCCCGCCAGCCGGCGGTAGGAGCGCGAGCCCAGCGCCAGCGCGGTGACCGCCACGCCGGCGAGCCCCGCCAGCGTGAACATCAGGGCGATCCCCCGCTCGGGACCGGTGCCGAACCAGCCGCCGATCAGGTCCGCGCCCCGCCCGCCGGTCATGAAGGGCATGAACACCGCCTCGGCGAGGGGAGCCATGAGGAAGGCGGTGAGCGGCGAGGCGGCGTTCTCGACCATCTGCGCGAACCCGAACACCCGGCCCTGGCGCTCGAAGGCGATCGACCGCTGCAGCACCGTCTGCTCCCCCGCCTCGATGACCGGGATGAGCGCGAGCCAGACGACCATGCCCACCGTCAGCATCACGATCGATGAGCGCACGGCGAACACCGAGCACACCGTCCAGTTGACGAGGTTGCCGACCAGCACGACCCGCAGCGGGTTCCGGCCGAGCCCGGCCCGGGCCACCACGACACCGCCGGCGATGAACGCCAGCGAGATGCCGCCCCACAGGAATCCCCAGGTCTCGACCGGCACGAGCGACAGGCCGTAGGCGTCCATCAGGGCCATGAACACGCCCGCCAGCAGGTTGTTGAACGCCGCGAGGAGGATCAGCATCCGTAGCCCGGGCACGGCGCGGACGGCGTCGAGCGCGCCGCGCACGTCGACGTGGCGGGGGCCGTCGCCCCGGCCGGCGGGCGCCGGCGCCGGCTCGTCGATGGCGATCCCGCGCAGGTGCCCCAGCGTGGCGACCGTGAGCGCGGCGGCGCCGCAGTAGGCCCAGCCCATGCCCGGGCCGCCGACGACCAGGCCGCTGAACACCGAGGTGAGGGCGAACGAGAGGCCCGTGATCGTGCCCACCATCCCGTTGGCGCGGTCACGACGGTCCTCGGGCACGAGCAGCGTCACGACGGTCGACAGGGCGATGCCGCGCATCTGCCCGGCGACGGAGCCGAGCAGGGTGGAGCCCACGAGCAACCAGAACCACGGCCCCCGCATCCGGAGCAGGTCGCCGGCGTCGACCGCCAGGAACAGGCCGGAGGCGGCGGTGAAGCAGGCGGCGGCGACCGCCGTCGTCACCATCATGGCGGTGTGCTTGCGGTGACGGTCCACGAACGTGCCGAAGTACGGGCCGAGGACGGCGGACGAGATGCTGAACGCGCCGCCGATCACCCCGGTGGCAACGACCGAGTGGGTCTCGAGGTACACCCAGAACGTGAGGGCGAACCACAGGAACGAGCTGGTCACGCCGCTGACGAGGGTGTTGGCCAGCAGGCGGCGGAACACTGCGGTCGACGGCGTGGCCGCCCGGCCGGCGGTCGGGGCGACAGGGGCGAGGGGTGCCACGGGCGGCTGCTGCTCGGCGATCGTCTCCATGCACGGGGGACGGACCGGACCCCGAGAACTCATCGCGCCGGCGGCCTCCGGCACGGCGGCGGAGTCCGGTTGCCGCACCGCGGCCGGGGCGGTGAGGCTGTGCCCATGGGCCCCACCGAAACCGTGCCGGGCGCGGCGGGCGGGCTTTCCTTGGAGCAAGCGGAAATAGGGTCACGTTGCTGCCGGTCACCGCGCTGCATCGCCGGTCGGCCGAGCTGTCGAGCCGGTGCTTCCACCCCAAATCCCCACGCGTAGGCCGTGGCGAGCGCCCCATCCGCTCGGCCTCTTAAAGCCCCAGCGGATAGGTCACGCCGGCGCGTGTCACCGTGCTGCGTTGCCGGTCGGCCGAGCGGTCGAGCCGGTGCTTCCATCCCAGATCGCCACGCGTCGGCCGTGGCGAGCGCCCCATCCGCTCGGCCGAGGTAGCGACGGGACGGGAGCATTAGCGTGGGTCGATGGACCCGACCCCGCTCTCGGACGCCAAGTCCCGCCTCGCCGCCGAGATCGACCGCCGTGCCGGGCTGCTGGTCGACGTGTCCCACCAGATCCACGCGCATCCGGAGACCAACTACCAGGAGCGCTTCGCCCACGACCTGCTCACGGGGGTGCTGGAGGGGGAGGGGCTGGCCGTCACCCGGTCGGCCCGGGGGGTGGAGACGGCCTTCGAGGCCGAGGCCGGCGAGTCGGGGCCCCGCATCGCCGTGGTGTGCGAGTACGACGCCCTGCCCGGCATCGGCCACGCCTGCGGCCACAACGTGATCGCGGCGGCGGGCCTCGGCGCCGGGCTGGCCGCGGCCGCGCTGGCCGGCGAGCTGGGCGGCCGTGTGGTCGTGGTCGGCAGCCCGGCCGAGGAGGGCGGCGGCGGCAAGATCCGCCTGATCGACGGCGGGACGTTCAGCGACGTCGACGCCGCCCTGATGGTGCACCCGGCCGACGCCGACCTCACGGCCATGGACGTGGTCGCGCTCCACCAGGCCGAGGTCACCTACACCGGGGAGGCCGCCCACGCGGCGGCGGCGCCGCACCGGGGCCGCAACGCCCTCGACGCCGCCGTGCTCGGCTACGTCAACGTCGCCGCCCTGCGCCAGCACATCGAGCCGGGTGAGCGGCTGCACGGGATCATCACCCACGGCGGCGACCGGCCGAACATCGTCCCGGCCCTCGCTCGGGCCGAGTGGATCATCCGGTCGCCCACGGTGGCCGGCCTGGAGGTGCTCCGCCACCGGTTCCTCGACTGCCTGCGGGCCGGCGCGGCCGCGGCCGGGTGCGAGATGGACGTGCGCTGGACCGAGCCCGTGTACGCCGACATGATCGACAACCAGGCGATCGTGGAGCGCTACCGGGCGAACGCCCGGGCGCTCGGCCGTGTGGTCTGCCCGCCGTCGCGCGCCGGCCGGGTGGTCGGCTCCACCGACATGGGGAACGTGAGCTACGCCGTGCCGTCGATCCATCCGATGATCCGGGTGGCGCCGCCCGGCGTGCCCATCCACACGCCGGCGTTCGCCGGGTTCGCCGCCGGGCCGGAGGGCGACCAGGCGGTGCTCGACGGGGCCAAGGCGCTCGCGTTCACGGTGGCCGACCTGTGGCTCGACGCGGGGCTCGTCGGCCGGGCCCGCGACGAGCTGGACGGGGTGCTGGCCGGCCGGTCGGCCGCGGCCGCGACCCCGTGAGGCAGGCCGGCGCCCGTGCGGGGCGGCGCTGACGCCGGTGCCGGCGCGCGATCCCCGGACGGCGCTGACCCCCGACGTACGATCGTGCTTCCTATGACGGTGTACGTGAGCGAGGACTTCACGCCCGCCGAGGCGGACGTGCTGCGGCGGTACTTCACGAACCTCGACGCCCCGGTCTTCGCCCTGGTCAACCTGCCCGAGGTGGTGAAGGGCGCGCTGTTCGCCCGCTACTCGCGGTCGGCCAAGAGCCTGCGCCGGCTGTTCCTGGACGAGTTCGTGGGTGACCTCGACATCGCGGGCGACGCCACGGTCGACGCGACGGTGGGTCTCCAGCGGGCCGAGGAGCTGTACGACCGGGTCTTCGTCGAGTACGGCGACGACTCGGTCGCCCAGCTCGGCGGCGTCCACCTGGCCTGCGAGCAGGCGTCGAACCTGCTGACCAAGGTGCTCGAGTGGGGACGGCTCATGTCCTACCTCGAGCAGTCGACCCGCTACATCGCCTACGACGCCCGGCTGGGCGGCCGCTACCGCTACCACCGCGACCCCGAGGTGCTGGGCAGCCCGCTCGGCCTCCGCTACGTCGGCGACCTCGACCGCATGTTCGACACCTACGCCGAGATGTCGGCGGTGATGCTCGACTGGTTCCGGGACCGGTTCCGCAAGCAGCCGGGCGACAGCGATTTCGTCCACCGGCAGGCGCTCAAGGCCAAGGCGCTCGACACCGTGCGGGGGGCGTTGCCGGCCGCATCGCTGTCGAACGTCGGCATCTACGGCACCGGCCAGGCCTACGAGGCGTTGCTGCTGCGGATGCGGGCCCACCCACTGCCGGAGGCCCGCGCCTACGCCGACCTGATGCTCACCGAGCTGCGCAAGGTCATCCCGAGCTTCCTGAAGCGCGTGGACCTGACCGACAGGGGCGTGGCCGCCAGCACGTACCTGGCCACGGCCCGCACGGCGATGGAGGACATGGCCGGCCGGCTGTTCCCGGAGCCGGCGCCCGACACGGCCGGGCCGCGGGTCGAGCTGGTCGAGTTCGACCCGGACGCCGAGGTCCGGCTGGTGACGGCGATGCTGTACGCCTACACCGACCGGCCGGAGTCCGAGATCGAGACCCGGGTGCGGGACATGGGTGTCGAGGAGCGGCTGGCGGTCGTGCGGGCCTACGTCGGTGACCGCACCAACCGTCGCCACCGCCCGGGCCGGGCGTTCGAGCGGCCGACCTACCGCTTCGACGTGCTGGCCGACTACGGCGCGTTCCGCGACCTCCAGCGTCACCGGATGCTGACCGTCGAGTGGCAGGCGCTGACGCCCCATCACGGGTACAGCCGGCCGGACGCGCTGGTCGACGCCGGCTGCGGGCCCCTGTTCGACGAGACCATGGAGCGCTCGGCGTCGCTGCACGGGGCGCTGGCCGAGCGCTTCCCCGCCCAGGCGCCCTACGCGGTGGCGCTCGCCTACCGGGTGCGTTTCGTCATGCAGATGAACGCCCGCGAGGCCATGCACCTCATCGAGCTGCGCAGCGCCCCACAGGGGCACCCGGCCTACCGGGTGGTGGCGCAGGAGATGCACCGCCTGATCGCCGAGACGGCGGGGCACCACGCCGTGGCCGAGGCCATGCGGTTCGCGGACCACACGCCCGAACCGGCCCTCGAACGCCTGGTGGCGGAGCGCCGAGCCGAGCAGCGGCGCCTGTCCCGCTGATCCGGGACGGCTGCCGTATGTGACCTGTGTCACACCACGGCTACCCTGCGATGTCGCTACCCTGACCCGCCTCACAACCCCCGAGTGAGCACCTGCGCGGTGCGGTCCACGAGGGGATTCCCGGCCGGCGCGGCCCCGAGTCTCCTCCGGGTGAACCGCGTGTCTATGATCCGGCCGCGCATGGCCCACCGGTGAAGGGACCCGATGGCTGACGACGACATCCCCGACGACGATTTCGAGACCGAGACCCTCGACGACGACTTCAGCGATGAGCCGGACGAGCTCGTCGAAGACCTCGTCGACGAGGCGGAGACGGACGACTTCGACGACGATCTCGTGGAGGGCGAGGAGACCGTGGAAGAGGTGGTGGCGCCCGTGCCGGCGCCCAAGCCCACGGCCACCAAGACCCGCAAGTCGGGCGACGAGGACGAGGACGAGGAGGAGGACGAGGAGGAGGACGACGACGTCGAGGCCGATCTCGACGCCATCCTCAAGGACCGCATCGCCGCCCAGCCCGAGGACGAGGACGAGGACGAGGAGGAGCAGGCCGAGCCCGACGAGCGAGGCGACGGCACCGGGCGGATCCAGCCCAAGAAGGCCGACGAGTTCGTGTGCCAGTCGTGCTTCCTGGTGAAGCACCGGCGCCAGCTCGCGGACGACGATCTCATGCTGTGCGTGGACTGCGTCTGACAGGATCTGGCCCGTGACCACCGCCGACGACAGGACTCCGCTCGAACAGCTCGTCGCCCAGGCGACCGACCTGCTCGTGTACGCACCGATCGGCCTGTTCTTCGAGGGGCCGAGCCTGGTGACGAAGCTCGCCCAGCAGGGCCGGGTGCACGCCAACAACGCCCGGCTGTTCGGCCAGTTCGCCGTACGCCACGGCGAGGCGGAGCTGCGCCGCCGGGTCGAAGGGATCGAGGAGCAGGCCACCGGGTGGCTCAAGCTGTTCGGCCTGGTCCCGGAAGACGAGCCGCTCCCCGCACCCACCGAGCCGGCGGCCCCCGCGGCACCGGTGGCGGCGGGTCCGGCCGATGCCGTCCAGGGCAACGGCGTCGCGCCCCCCGAGCGCGTCGGGCCCACGGTCGGCGACCTGGCCATCCCCGACTACGACAGCTTGTCGGCGTCGCAGGTGGTGACCCGGCTGGAGGGGCTCAGCGGTGACGAGCTCGAGGCCGTCCGGGCGTACGAGGCCGCCCACCGGGGTCGCAAGACGATCCTCAACAAGGTCGCCCAGCTCCAGGCGTGACTGCCTCGTCCGTCCCGCACGAGGAGGCCCGGCCGGCGAGCCCGGCCGACGTGGACGGCCTGGTGGCGCTCGCCGCCGCGGCCGCCGACGAGAAGCGCGCCCAGAAGGGCGGCGAGGTGTGGTGGCGGCGCGAGCGACGCCAGGGCGACCTGCGTGAGGCGCTGGCCGCGCTGATCGACGCCGGCGACCACGAGGTGGTGGTCGGCACCCTCGACGGCGCCGTGGTCGGCTACGGCGTGGTCCGCCGGGAGCAGCTGGCGGACGGCGGGCTGCTGGGCGTGATCGACGACCTGTACGTCGAGCCCGGGGCCCGGGCCGTGGGCCTCGGGGAGGTCCTGATGGACCACCTGGTGCGCTGGTGCCGCGACCAGGGCTGCTTCGGGGTCGACAGCCTGGCCCTGCCGGGCGACCGCTCGACCAAGAACTTCTTCGAGTCGTTCGGCCTGGTGGCTCGGGCCATCGTGGTGCACCGGCCGCTGACGTGACGGCACCCGCCCCGCCGCCGCCGGGCCCCCGCCTCGGCGCGAGCGCGGTGGCCGAGGCCGGCGGGCGGCTGCTGCTGGTCCGGCGCGGCGCGGGACGGCCGTCGGGCGGGCTGTGGGCGTTGCTGGGCGGCCACGTCGAGGCGGGGGAGCGAGCGGGCGACGCGGCGGTGCGCGAGCTGCGCGAGGAGACCGGCCTGCGGGCGCGCTGCGGCCCCTTCGTCGGCTGGGCCGAGCGGATCGGCCCCGACGCCCACTACGTGATCCTGTCGTTCCGGATGGTGTTGCTCGACCCGCCGGGTGCGGCGGTGGCGGCCGACGACGCCGAGGCCGTGGCCTGGGTCCCGCTGGGGGAGGTGACCGGGTTCGGGCTGGTGCCGGGCCTGGCCGGGTTCCTGGTCGACGGGGGCGTGGTGCCCGGGCCGCCGGGCGGGGTCAGCGCTTCGGACGCTTGAGGAGCAGGGTGGGGCTCTCGGCGGCACCGCCTGCGGCGAACAGGGTGATGTCGTCGGTCACCTCCCAACCCTCCTCGCCCAGCCGATTGAGGCCGGCGAGCCACGAACCGTCGCTCGCCTGCATGAAGACGGAGTACGTGCGGTACTCCCAGCGCGTTGGCAGCATCGACATGGCCGGAGACTAGTTGTCGGGCCCGTCAGCCCGGGGGGCGCGGCCGGCGCTCAGCGCCCCGTCCACTGCGGCGGCCGCTTCTCGATGAAGGCGGTCAGGCCCTCGCTGAAGTCGGCGCTCGACATGGCGGCGGCCATGCCCTCCATCGACATCTTCCAGCCCACGTCGTCGGGGGCGTTGGTGGCCTCGATGACGATCTTGCGGCTCTCGCGCACGGCCACGGGGGCGTTGGCGCAGACCTGCTCGGCCAGCGCGGTGGCGACCTCGAGCGCCTGGCCCGGCTCGCACAGGCGGTTGACCAGGCCGTGGTGGTGGGCCAGCTCCGCCGAGATGGGGTCGCCGGTGAGGGCCAGCTCCATGGCGATGTTGAGCGGGATCTTGCGCCCGAGCCGGAACAGCCCGCCGGCGGCGGCGACGAGCGATCGCTTGACCTCGGGCACGCCGAAGGTGGCGGTGGTCGAGGCGACCACCAGGTCGCAGGAGAGCACGATCTCGGTGCCCCCGGCGAGCGCCGGGCCGTCGACCGCGGCGATGAGCGGCTTGGTGCGCTCGCGCTGCACGATGCCGCCGAAGCCGCCCCGCTGGGTCTGGAGCCCGGCGGCGTTGCCTGCGTTGATCTCCTTCAGGTCGGCCCCGGCGCAGAACACCGGCGGTTCGCCCGTGAGGATGCCGACCCATATGTCGTCGGCGGCCTCGATCTTGTCGATCGCTTCTTCGATGCCCTGGGCGACGGCGGCGTTCACCGCGTTGCGGGCCTCGGGACGGTTGATCTTGACGACCGCAAGCGGTCCCCGTTGCTCGAAATCGACGGCCATCCCGGTCACCCTAGTCATCGCACTCGTCGTGCAGGAATTTCCGGGGATCACCCAGCGCGTTCACCGCAGGCGCCAAGATTGGACGAAACCTTCGCTATGGTGGCCTGGTCGAACCGGAGTGTTGACGGTTTGAGCATGGGGCACCGACCCGGTTCGGCAAGGGGACGACGAGACATCACATGGACGACTCGACAGGGCACTTGCAGTGTCACTTCTGCGGGGCGTACGAGGTCGACCGGCTGTTCATCGGCACGCTGCGGCTTGACTCCTGCACGTGCCAGGCCTGCGGGTCACGGTGGGACGAGGACGTGTCCACCGGCCGGTACCGCGGGCGTGGCAGTGTCGAGTCGGTGATGGCTCCCCGAGAGCGCTGAGCGGGCCTCCGCCGCCCAGGTCGCGCTGACGTCGCTGGCCGACGTCGCTCGTCGTTGCGGCGACAACTGTGTGACGTTCCCGGCCGCCAGCCAGCCAGAACGTCACACAGTTGTGCGTGCAAGGACCGCGCGGACCGGGCGCCACCCGGAGGGTCGGGCCGCGAGGAACGTCAGGAGACGGCGTGCTCGTCGGCGGGGGCGGTGTTGCCGTTCGTGACCGGGGCCTCCGGCGCCGGGTCGGGCGCCGCCTCGGCGCCACCGGCCGGCTCGGCCGTCACGTCGGCGGGGGCAACCTCGGGTGCGGCGTCCGCTGCGGAAGCCTCGGCTGCGGGAGCCTCGGGTGCGGCCTCGGCCGCCGGTGCCTCGGCTGCGGGTGCCTTCGCCGCGGCATCGGCCGCAGGAGCCTCGGCTGCCTGTGCGCCGGCTGCGGCATCGGCCGCGGGAGCCTCGGCCGCCGGTGCCTCCGCCGCGGCGTCAGCCGTGGGAGCCTCGGCCGCCGGTGCCTCCGCCGCGGCGTCAGCCGTGGGAGCGTCGGCCACGGCATCGGCCGCGGGAGCCTCGGCTGCCGGAACCTCGGGCGCTGCCTCCGTCGTGGGGGCCTCGGCTGCGGGAGCCTCGGCTGCCGGAACCTCGGGCGCTGCCTCCGTCGTGGGGGCCTCGGCTGCGGGAGCC
>DASSGC010000114.1:0-10813 GCA_035693765.1 Acidimicrobiales bacterium | reverse complement strand
GTCCGGTCGTCCTCGACGTAGGCCTCGATGATCGGGTCGAGCACCTCGGAGGGCGGCAGCGACGGGTCGTCGCGCTGGGCGGGGCGCAGCTCGGCCGAGGGCGGCGTGGTCAGCACGTCCTCGGGGACGAGCGGGCGGCCGGCCCGCTCGTTGCGGTCGCGGCACAGGGCGTAGACGAGCAGCTTGGGCACGTCCTTGATGACGGCGAACCCCCCGGCCGTGTCGCCGTAGAGGGTCGAGTAGCCGACCGCCATCTCGCTCTTGTTGCCGGTCGTGAGCACCAGCCAGCCACGGAACTTGTTGGACAGCGCCATCATCAGCACGCCGCGGATGCGCGACTGGAGGTTCTCCTCCGTGATGTCCGGCTCCCGGCCGGCGAAGCTCGGCGCCAGCATGTCGAGGAACGCGGCGTGGGCCGGCTCGATGGGGATGGTCCGCTGCTCGATGCCCAGCTCGGCGCACAGCTTCTCGGCGTCGGTCAGCGAGTGGTCGGACGAGTAGCGCGACGGCATGAGCACGCCGTGCACGTGGGTCGGCCCGAGCGCGTCGGCGGCGATGATGGCCACGAGCGACGAGTCGATGCCGCCGGAGAGGGCGATCGCCACGTCGGTGAAGCCGTTCTTGGTCACGTAGTCGCGGGTGCCGAGCACCAGCGCCTCGTACACCTCCCGCACCGGCGCCAGCGGCTCGGCGATGGCCGGATGGCGGCAGTCGGCCGGGTCGGTCACCCGGGGCGACGGCGACACGGGCACGACCGGCAGGGCCGCCTCGACCGCGCGGCCCCGGGGGTCGAGCAGGCGCTTGCGGAACACCGGCTGCACCTCGACGTCGCAGACCACGGTCTGCTCGACGAACTGGGGGGCCCGGGCCAACAGCCCGCCGTGGGCGTTGAACACCATGGACGCGCCGTCGAACACCAGCTCGTCCTGGCCCCCCACCTGGTTGACGTACACGAGGGCGCAGGAGGCGTCCGAGGCCCGGGTGGCCAGCATCCGCTCGCGCTCGGCCAGGCGGTTGGCGTAGTAGGGCGAGGCGTTGATGTTGACCACCAGCTCGGCACCGCCGGCCGCCTGGGCGGCGATGGGGCCGGTGGGGCTGAAGGCGTCCTCGCAGATCGACACGCCGACACGCACGCCGGCGACCTCGACCAACGGCGAGTCGCCGGTGCCGGCGGCGAAGTAGCGCTGCTCGTCGAACACGGCGTAGTTGGGGAGGTTGCGCTTGTGGTACACGGCCCGCACCTCGCCGCCGGCGCACACCGCCGCCGCGTTGTAGAGGTCACGACCCTCGTCGACGAAGCCGACGACCGCCGCGCACCCCCCGCTGCCGGCCGCGACGCGGTCGAGCGCCCGCCGGTTGTCGGCGATGAACCCGGGCTTCAGCAGCAGGTCCTCGGGCGGGTAGCCGGTCAGCGCCAGCTCGGGGAAGACGGCCAGGTCGCAACCGGCGCCCTCGGCCTCGGCCAGGGCCGCCAGCACGCGGTCGACGTTGCCGGGCAGGTCGCCCACCGTGGTGTCGATCTGGCACAGGGCGACGCGGAGACGGGCCACGCCGCCAGCGTAGGGTCCCCACCGCGGGATCGGGTGCTCCGGCACGGCCCCGCGGCGCGGGCGCGGCCGCGGCGGCAGACTCGACCCGTGGACCTCGCCGATCTGATCGAGCGCAGCGCCGACCCGCCGTCGGTGCGCGCCGCGCTCGACCGCATCGACGGTGCCGTGGCCCGCCGGGTGGCCGCCTCACCGGCCCTGGCCGAAGCCCTGGTGGCGGTGGTCGCCGCCAGCCGCAGCGCCACCCGGCTGATCGAGACCGACCCCGGTGCCCTCGACGTCCTGGCCGATCTCGCGGCGCCCGTGCCCGGCCGGCCGGACGACGCCGACGGCCCCGACGCGCTCGTGCGGTGGAAGCGCCGCTCCCAGCTCCGCATCACCGCCCGCGACCTGCTGGGGCTCGACCCCATCGAGACCACGATCGCCGCCCTCGCCGACCAGGCCTCGGCCGTCCTAGAAGCCGCCCTGCGCCTGACCGGGGTCGAGGGCATGGCCGTCGTCGGCATGGGGAAGCTGGGCGGGCGCGAGCTCAACTACGCCAGCGACGTCGACCTGATGTTCGTGGAGGGCGATCCCCGCGGCGCCCGGGCCGTCGTCGACATCGCCCGGCGTTGCTTCCGGGTCGACGCCAACCTGCGGCCGGAGGGTCGCGACGGCGCCCTCACCCGGTCGGTCGCGAGCTACGTCGCGTACTGGGAGCGCTGGGCGCAGCCGTGGGAGTTCCAGGCCCTCCTCAAGGCCGTCCCGGTGGCCGGCGACCCCGACGTGGGCCGGGCCTGGGCCGCCGCGGCCGCCGAGGCGCTGTGGGGCAAGCCGCTCACCGCCGACGACCTGCGCTACCTGCGGGCGTTGCGCGAGCGGGCGGAGGCCGAGGTGGTCCGGCGGGGCGAGGCCGAGTGGGAGGTCAAGCGGGCGCCGGGGGGCATCCGCGACATCGAGTTCGCGGTGCAGACCCTCCAGCTGGTGCACGGCCGCTACGACGCCGAGCTGCGCTCGCCGACCACGCTGACGGCCCTGGCGGAGATGGACGAGGCCGGCTATGTGGCCCACGACGACGCCGCCGGGCTGTCCGGCGCGTACCGGTTCCTGCGGCGGGTGGAGCACGCCCTGCAGATCGAGGACGAGCGCCAGACCCACACGCTGCCCGCGGACCGCGACCACCGGCGCCGCATCGCCCGGGTGCTCGGCTACCGCGGCACCCCCGCGACGGGCATCACCGAGGCCCTCGACCGCGAGCTGGCCCGCCAGCGCAACCTGGTGCGGAGCGTGCACGAGCGCCTGTACTTCCGCCCGCTGCTCGACGCCCTGGCCGGCGCCGGGAAGATGTCACCGGGAGCGGCGGCCGAGGCGCTCGCGAGCTTCGGGTTCGCCGACGCCGAGCGCACCCGCGTCGCGGTCCGGGAGCTGACCCGGGGACTCACCCGCTCGTCCCGGATGATGCAGCAGCTCCTGCCGCTGGTGCTCGACTGGCTGTCGACCTCGCCCGACCCCGACCTGGGCCTGCTCGGGCTGCGCAAGCTGGCGTCGGGCGAGCGCCGGGCGCTGGAGCTCGCCCACGCCTTCCGCGACAGCCCCGAGGTGGCCCGCCGGCTGTGCCTGCTTCTCGGGACGAGCGGCCTGGTCACCGACATCCTGGCCGCCAACCCCGACCTGATCGTCCGGCTGGCCGACCCCGCCCGGCTCACCACCCTGGGGCGTGACGACCTCGTCACCTCGGCGGCCACCACGCTCGCGTGGCGGGACGACCCGGCCGACCGCCAGCAGGCGCTCCGCCGGTGGCGGGACCGCCACCTGCTCGGCCTCGTGGCCCGCGACGTCTACGGCGAGGCGGGCACCGACGTGGTCGCCGCCGACCTCACCGCGATGGCGGAGGCCACGGTCGAGACCGCGCTGCGCGAGATCGATCCGCAGGTGCCGTTCGCCGTGGTGGCGATGGGGCGGTTCGCGGGCGGCGACCTGTCCTACGCGAGCGACCTCGACGTGCTGTTCGTCCACGAGGGCGCCGACCACGACGAGGGGATCCGGGTGGCCTCGGGGATCGTCCGGTTCCTCGGCGGATCGACGCCGGCCCAGCGCATCTACCCGATCGACGCCACGCTGCGCCCCGAGGGCCGCCAGGGGCCGCTGTCCCGCAGCCTCGACGGCTACGCGGCCTACCTCGACCGCTGGGCACAGACCTGGGAGCGCCAGGCGCTCACCCGGGCCCGACCCGTGGCCGGCGACGCCGGGCTCGGCCGCCGCTTCCTCGACCTGCTGGCCGACGCCGTGTGGGAGCGTCCCTTCACCGAGGACCACGAGCGGGAGATCCGGCGTATGAAGGCCCGCATCGAGGGCGAGCGCATCCCCCCGGGCGAGGACCCCGAGTTCCACCTCAAGCTGGGCCGCGGGTCGCTGGCCGACGTGGAGTGGACGGTGCAGCTCCTCCAGCTCCGCACCGGCATCCGCGAGCCGTCCACGATGCGGGCGCTCGAGGCCCTGGTGGCCGCGGGCGCCGTCGATCCCGACGACGCCGACGTGCTGCGGTCGGCCTACCGCTTCTGCGAGCGGGCCCGGAACCGGTGGTGGCTGGTGGGCAGCGACCCGCGGGCGGCCGACGCCCTGCCCCAGCGGGCGACCGATCTGTCGCACCTGGCCCGGTCGCTCGACACGACGGCCGGCGGGCTGCGCGAGAGCTACCGCCGGGTGACGCGCCGCGCGCGGCGGGTGGTGGAACGGCTCTTCTACGGCGCCGAGTGAGTGGACTCTGCGATGATGGCGCCCCATCGACATCGCTGGAGGGAACGAGATGCCGGTCACGAGCGAGGTCCAGTTCATCCTCGACGCCATCGCGGCGCTGGAGACGCCGTTCGACCCCGCCACCGTGACGCCGCACGAGATGCGGGTGGGGTACGACGCGCTCAACGTGACGGGCTCCCGGGCCGAGATGGCGTCGGTGCGCGACCTGGTCGCCCCGGGGCCGGGCGGCGACGTCCCGGTGCGGGTCTACGTCCCGACCGCCGACCCCGGCCCGCGCCCGGTGCTCGTGTACTTCCACGGGGGCGGCTGGGTCATCGGCAGCGTCGAGACGCACGAGTCGCCGGTGCGGGCGCTCGCCGCCGCGAGCGGCCTGACGGTCGTGTCGGTCGACTACCGCCTGGCGCCGGAGCACCCGTTCCCTGCGCCGCTCGACGACTGCCTGGCCGCGGTGCGCTGGGTGGTGGCCAACGCCACCGACCTCGACGTCGACCCGGCCCGCCTGGCGGTCGGCGGCGACTCGGCGGGCGGCAACCTCGCCGCGGTGGTGGCCCAGCAGCTCCGGGGTGCCGACAGGGCGCCGCGGTTCCAGCTCCTCGTGTACCCGGTGACCGACGGCGAGATGGCGCACGCCTCGATGGTCGAGAACGCCGAGGGCTACTTCCTGACGGCCCCGACGATGGCGTGGTTCTGGGACCAGTACGTGGGCAGCGGCGATCGGACCGACCCGCTGGCGTCGCCGCTCCACGCCGGGGACGAGGCGCTGGCGGGGGTGGCGCCGGCGCTGGTGATCACGGCCGAGTTCGACCCGCTGCGGGACGAGGGCGAGGCGTACGCGGCCCGCCTGGAGGCCGCCGGCGTGCGGGTGACCGCGTCCCGCTACGACGGGATGATCCACGGCTTCTTCTCGATGGGCGACCTGGTGCCGGAGGGCAAGGCGGCCATCGACGAGGCGGCCGAGGCCCTGCGGGCCGCGCTGGGTTGAGCGCGGCGGGCACCGGTCGCTGCCCCGATGCCCGACAATGGGGAGCGGTGAGCCCCCCTCTCGACCTCGCGTTCGTCCTGTCCGCCGACTCCTCCGACCGCCTGCCCGACTCGGCTGCCGAGGTGGCGGTGGTCGGGCGGTCGAACGTGGGCAAGTCGTCGCTGCTCAACGCCCTCGGCCGGCGCAAGGCCCTGGCGCACGTGTCCAAGACGCCGGGACGCACCCAGCTCCTGAACTGCTACACGGTCGACGGCGCGGCGACGATGGTCGACTGCCCCGGCTACGGCTACGCCTCGGTGTCGAAGGCGACCCGGGCGTCGTGGCAGCCGATGATCGAGGGCTACCTGCTAGACCGTGCGCCCCTCGCCATGGTGATCGCCCTGGTGGACGGCGAGATCGGGCCGACCAAGCTCGACCTGCAGATGCTCGGCTGGCTGCGGGGCCACGCCCTGCCGCACACGGTGGTGGCGACCAAGCACGACAAGGTGCGCTCGTCGCACCGCGAGAAGCGCAAGCGTGACCTGGCCGCCGCCTGCGACCTGGAACGGTCCGACGTGGTCTGGGTGAGCGCCACGAGCGGGGTCGGGGTCGACCGCCTGCGCGACCTGGTCCGCCTGTGGCTGGGGTTGACGACCTGACCTGATCGCGCCGGGTGCTTCACGCGCTGGGCCGGGCCGGGCCGGGCGGCGGCGCGCTCGACCCCGAGCTCACCCGGTGGTCGTGCCCTGCCTGTTCGACCAGGTCGCCCTCGCCCGCCGCCAGCAGGAGCTGGGTAACGGCGTGTGGGTGCGGCGGCGGCTGCCGCTGGCTGCGGCGCTCGACGCGGTGCCGGCCGACGACCGCTACGCCGACCGGGCCCGGGCCGTCGCGGCGGTCATCGGCGCCGAGGACGCCACGCGGGCGACCGCGGACCTGGCGGAGGCGATGGCCGCGTAGCGCCGGTCCTTTCTGTCACACCCTCGCGGCACAATCATGGGGTGACCGTGTCGATGGACCGCAACCTCCAGCTCAGCCTGGATGTGGGCCCCGGGGCACTCGCCGCGGTCGCACCCCCCGCCCCCCGGGGCGCGGTGGCGCACCCGGTCTGGCCGGAGGGCATGGAGGGGTTCCACCCGGCGGTCGCCACCTGGTTCGCCCGCCGCTTCGCCGAGGGCCCGACGCCGCCCCAGGTGCAGGGGTGGCCGCTCATCGCCGCCGGGCACGACACGCTCATCGCCGCCCCCACGGGGTCGGGCAAGACGCTGGCCGGGTTCCTCGTGGCCATCGACGCGCTCTACCGGGCGCACGACCGCGGCGAGCCGGTGGCCGACGTGGCCCGGGTGGTGTACGTGTCGCCGCTCAAGGCCCTGGCCGTCGACATCGCCGAGAACCTCGACCGCCCCCTCACCGAGATCGCCGCGGTGGCGGCCGATCTGGGCCTCGACGCCCCGCCCATCCGGGTCGCCGTCCGCACGGGCGACACCACGTCCTCGCAGCGGGCGTCGATGGTGCGGCGACCGCCCAGCTTCGTGGTGACCACGCCCGAGTCGCTGTACCTCCTGGTGACCAGCGCCAAGGGCCGCGACGCCCTGCGCACGGTCGAGACGGTCATCGTCGACGAGATCCACGCCGTGGCCCGCGACAAGCGGGGCGCCCACCTGGCGCTCACGCTCGAGCGCCTGGAGGCGCTGTGCGAGCGCCGCCCCGCCCGCATCGGGCTGTCGGCCACCCAGCGCCCGATCGAGACCGTGGGCCGGTTGCTGGTGGGCGACCGGCCCCTGCCCGCCGTGGTCGACGTGGGCCACCAGCGCGACCTCGACCTGGCGCTGGAGCTGCCCGAGGGCGAGCTCGAAGCGGTGGCCACGGCGGAGCAGATGGGCGACGTCCTCGACCGCATCGCCGCCCTGGTGGCCGAGCACCGCACCACGCTCGTGTTCGTCAACACCCGGCGGCTGGCCGAGCGGCTGGCCCACCAGTTGGAGGAGCGGCTGGGCGCCGACGTGGTGTCGGCCCACCACGGCAGCCTGTCCAAGGAGCGGCGCCACCGGGTCGAGACCCGCCTGCGGGCGGGCGACCTGCGGGTGCTGGTGGCGACGGCCTCGCTGGAGCTGGGCATCGACATCGGTCCGGTCGAGCTGGTGTGCCAGGTGGGGTCGCCCCGCAGCATCGCCACCTTCCTTCAGCGGGTCGGCCGCTCGAACCACAGCCGGGCGGGCACGCCCAAGGGCCGCCTGTTCCCGATGACGCGCGACGAGCTGGTCGAGTGCAGCGCGCTGCTCGCCGCGGTGGGGGCCGGGCGGCTCGACACGGTCGAGCTGGCCCGCCTGCCGCTGGACATCGTCGCCCAGCAGGTCGTGGCCGAGGTCGGCGCCCGCGAGTGGACCACCGACGGGCTCTACGACCTCGTGCGCCGGGCGGCCCCCTACACCGGGCTGACCCGGGCGCAGTTCGACGAGATCGTCGCGCTGGTGGCGGCGGGCATCGAGACCGGGCGGGGCAAGCGGGGCGCCTACGTGTACCACGACCCGGTCAACGGTGAGCTGCGGCCCCGCGGCAACGCCCGGCTGGCGGCGGCCACCTCGGGCGGCGCCATCCCCGAGACGGGCGACTACCGGGTGGTGGCCGAGCCGGACGACACCTTCATCGGCACCGTGAACGAGGACTGGGCCGTCGAGTCGATGGCCGGCGACATCTTCCTGCTCGGCACCCACTCGTGGCAGATCCGGCGGGTCGAGCCCGGGGTGGTGCGGGTGCGCGACGCCGGCGACACGCCGCCGACCGTGCCGTTCTGGCTGGGCGAGGCGCCGGCCCGCACCGACGAGCTGTCCCAGGAGGTGTCGGCCCTGCGGGCCCGGGTCGACGCGTTCCTGGAGGCGGGCGACCCCGACGGTGCCCGCCGCTGGCTGGCCGAGTCGATCGGCGTCGGCGCCGACGCGGCGACGATGATCGTCGACTACCTGGCCGTGGGCCGGGCGGCGCTCGGGGCCATGCCCACCCACGACTGCCTGGTGCTCGAACGGTTCTTCGACGACACGGGCGGCATGCAGCTCGTGGTCCACTCGCCCTACGGGGGGCGGGTGAACCGTGCCCTGGGCCTGGCGTTGCGCAAGAAGTTCTGCCGCTCGTTCAACTTCGAGCTGCAGGCGGCGGCCACCGACGACGCCATCGTGCTGTCGCTGGGGCCGCACCACAGCTTCCCGCTCGACGAGGTGCCCCGCTACGTGTCCTCCCGCACGCTGCGCGACACCCTGGAGCAGGCGATCCTCGACAAGCCGATGTTCCAGGCCCGCTGGCGGTGGAACCTCAACCGGTCGCTCATGGTGCTGCGGTTCCGGGGCGGCAGGCGCAATCCGCCGCCCATCCAGCGCATGGAGTCCGACGACCTGATGGCGGCGGTGTTCCCCCAGGCGGCCGCCTGCCAGGAGAACGTCACCGGCCCCATCGAGATCCCCGACCACCTGCTGGTGCGGCAGACGATCGACGACACGCTCAACGAGGCGCTCGACGTCGACGGCCTGGCGGCCCTGCTCACGCGCATCGAGGCCGGCGAGGTGCGGGTCCATTGCGCCGACACCACCGAAGCCTCGGTGCTGGCGCACGAGATCGTCACCGCCCGGCCCTACGCCTTCCTCGACGACGAGGAGCTCCAGAACCGGCGTACCAACGCGGTCACGCTGCGGCGGGGCCTGACCGTCGACATGGCGTCGATCGGAGCGCTCGATCCCGACGCGGTGGCCCGGGTGCACGACGAGATCGTCCCGGACCCGGCCTCGGCCGACGACCTGTGCGACCTGGTGGCGTCGCTGGTGGTCGTCCGGCCCCGCCCCGAGTGGGCGGCGCTGTGGTCCGAGCTGGTGGCCCGGGGGCGGGGGCTCGTCCGGGAATCCGCCGGGGTGGCGCTGTGGTCGGCGACCGAGGTGGCCGAGCTGGCCGACCGGGCGCTCGCGGGCGACGAGGACGCGGTCACGCGGGCCGTGCGGGGTCACCTGGAGATCACCGGCATCACGACGGTCGCCGGGCTGGTCGAGGCGACGACGCTGCCCGAGGCGCGGGTCACCTATGGGCTGCTGGCGCTCCAGACCGAGGGCTTCGCCATGCAGGGCCGCTACACGCCCGGTCCGGTGACGGCGCCCGGTGGCGACGGTGTCGGCGGCGGCCTCGGCGACGGCGGTGGGGTCGGCGACGGCCTAGGTGACGGCGGTGGCGTCGGGGGTGAGGTCGGCGGTGAGGTCGAGTGGGTGGCCCGGCGGCTGCTGGCCCGCATGCACTCCTACTCGCGCAAGTCCCGGCGCCGGTCGGTGCAGCCGGCCACGGTGCAGGACCTCATGCGGTTCCTGCTCCGCTGGCAGCACGTCGCCCCCGGCACGCAGCTCAGCGGCGATGCGGGGCTGCTGGCCGTGCTGGAGCAGCTCCAGGGGTACGAGGCCGCGGCGTTCGGCTGGGAGCCCGAGTTGCTGGCCCGGCGGATGCGCCACTACGACGCGGCGTGGCTCGACCGGTGGTGCCACGACGGCCACGTGGCGTGGCTGCGGCTCACGCCTCCGGCCCGCGACGACCCGGACGTCCCGCGGGCCGCGCCGTCGAAGGCGACGCCCATCGCCGTGGTGCTGCGCGACGACCTGCCGTGGTTGCTGGCCGCCGCCCGCACCGGCGGTGCGGCGAGCGAGCCGACGGTGGGCGCCGCCGCCGAGATCGTCGAGGTCCTGCGCGAGCGGGGCGCGTGCTTCGCCGGCGACCTCGCGGCGGCGACGCGCCGGCTGCCCGAGGACATCGAGCGGGGCCTGTGGGACGGCGTGGCCCGGGGCCTGATCATGTCCGACGGCTTCGGGGCCATCCGGGCCCGGGTCGCGGGCGGTGCGCCGACCGGAGGCTCGTCCGGCAACGGACGCCCCGGCCCTCGCCACCTGCGGACACAGCGCCTGACCCGCCTCTCGCGGGCCGGGCGGTCGACCTCGGCGTCGGCCGGGCGCTGGTCGCTCGTCCCCGACGCCGGCCCGCTCGCCGCCGACCTCGACCGCGACGAGCTGGCCGAGACCGTGGCCGAGCAGTTGCTGCACCGGTGGGGGGTCGTGTTCCGCGACCTGGCGCTGCGCGACTCGCTCCGGCTGCCGTGGCGCGAGATCCAGTGGGCGTTGCGCCGGCTCGAAGACCGGGGCCTCATCCGCGGCGGGCGCTTCGTGGCCGGGTTCCCCGGCGAGCAGTACGCACTTCCCGACGCGGCCGAGCAGCTCGCGCACGTGCGCAAGCTCCCGACCACGGGGGAGCGGGTCACGGTCAACGCCACCGACCCGCTCAACCTGGTCGGCGTGATCGTGCCCGGGCCGACGGTGCCCGCCGTGCGCACCAACCGGGTCACCTACGTCGACGGCGTGTGCCCCTGAGGTCGTCCGGGTCGCGTCCGCCGGCGCGCCGCGAGCACGGGTGCCGGCGGGGCCCGGCACGGTCCGCGCGCCGGGCCCCTCGCCCCGCCCGGACTCGTGACCGGTCCGACCCGTAGCGTCGGCGCCCAGGCCCGGGCTGGCGTTCCGAACCGGGTCGGTCCCGTCGCGCGTGGCGCGATCGTGCCGAC
>DASSGC010000113.1:0-6837 GCA_035693765.1 Acidimicrobiales bacterium | reverse complement strand
CTCCTCGAACTGGTCGATCACGACGACGGCGCGCGCGCCCTGGGGGAGGGGAGCGACCGCCTGGCGAGCGGCGAGGTCGAGCGCTCGGACGTCGCGGTGCAGGTCGTCGAGCAGCGCGCTCGCGGGTACGCCGGCCCGGAGCGACAGGTGGGCAGCGAGCTCGGCCAGGGGGTGCGCTCCCGGGGTCATCAGCACGATCGCCCACCCCGAGCTGCCCGGAAGGGCGTCGTCGCGCAGCGAGGCGAGGAGGCCGGCGCGCACCAGCGACGACTTCCCCGTGCCCGACGCCCCGACCACCGCGACCAGGCGTTCTCTCGCCAGCCGGGCGAGGAGCGCGGCCACCGTGGCATCCCGGCCGAAGAAGATTCCGCTGTCGTCGGCCTCGAACGCGACCAGGCCCTTGTAGGGGGGCTCTCCGGTGGCCTGATGCTCCTCTGCGAGGTCGGTCGACTCGCCGAGCACCTCGACCGCGGGAACGGGCTCGGCCAGGCCCTTGAGCGCGATCGAGCCGGCGTCGGCGAACGCGAAGCGGCGCCGGGACCCGACGAGCTCGCGCACGAGGTCGGAGGCGAGGATCTGGCCCGGTGTCGCGACCGTGCACAGGCGGCTGGCGATGACCACGGGTGTGCCGTAGTAGTCGCCTCGATCACGCACCGGCTCGCCGACGTGCAGGCCGATGCGGACGGCCAGCGGCTCCGGCGATCCTCGGTTCGCCACGGCGATCGCTCGCTGCATGTCGATGGCGCAGGCCACCGCCCCGGTACCCGACGTGAAGGTGACCATCAGGCCGTCGCCGACGCCCTTCACCTCCTCGCCCCCGTGTGCCTCCACCGCGGCGCGAAGTTGGTGGAAGTGCGCCCGTCGCAGCTCCTCGGCGGCGTCGTCGCCGAGGCGGTCGAGGACCTCGGTCGAGGCGACGATGTCGGTGAAGAGGATGAACACCACCCCGTCCGTGCCGCCCAGCGGCTCCGGAGCGGCGGGCGGCGGCTCGACGGACGGGCTCGGAGGCTCCAGCGACGAGTCCTGCGCGACGATCGCCCGCTCGAGCGAGCGCAGCTCGGGCCCGGGCTCGATGCCGAGCTCGGTGGCCAGCGCGGTGCGGGCCCGCTGGTAGGTGCGCAAGGCGTCGCCCTGCCGACCGCAGCGGTAGAGCGCCAGCATCAACATCGCCCAGCGGCGTTCCCGGAACGGATCCTCGGCGGCCATGCGCTCGAGGTCGGCCACGCACGCGGCGTGGTGGCCACAGGCCAGCTCCGCGTCCATGAGCTCTTCGGCCGCGAGGCGGTGGAGCTCGCTCAGCCGCGCCGCCTCGCCGTCGGCCGGATCCCACCCCTGCAGCTCCTCGAAGGGTGGGCCCCGCCACAGCCCCAGTGCCTGGCGGAGCGCAGCCGCGGCGCGCTCGGGCGCCCCGTTCAGCCGGGCGGTCCTCCCGACGGCTACGAGATCCTCGAACCGGCGGACGTCGACGGCGCCCGCCGGCACCGCCAGCCGGTACCCCGGAGGACGGGTCTCGATCGCGTCCGGACCCAGCACCTTGCGGAGGCGTAGCACGCAGTTCTGGACGTTCTTGGCAGCGGTCCGCGGGGGGCTTCCGTTCCACACGGCCGCGATCAGGCGATCCGTGCCCACCACGTCGCCACCGGCGATGACGAGCGCCGTCAGGACCGCCCGCTCTCTCCGCCCCCGCAACTGGCCCGACGCCGGTGCGCCCGCCACCTCCAGGGGCCCGAGGACCCGAAGTTCCACCAGGTGGAACGGTACGCCCCTGCTCGGGAGACCTCAACGAGACCGCGGCGTGACTCGGTGGGGACCGGGGCGTCCGACCCTCGACGTGTCGATCAGTGCCGACACGGAGGTAGTTCCATGCGAGTCACCACACGTCCACGCAGCCGCACCCTCACCGTCCTCGTCCTCGCCGGCATCCTCGTCAGCTCGCTGCTGCTCGTCGTGGCCGTGGTGGGTGTTCGGGGCGGGGGCGACCCCGACCGCACGGTCGTCGGGACCGCGGGCACGACGGGGGAGGCGGGCGGCGACGTCTACCCGAACCCGTGGGAGGCCGGCAACGCCGCGGCGCTCGAAGCGCTGGCCGAGCAGGGCCGCACCGAGGCCGACGCCTGCTCGTGAGCGCTCGTGTTGCGGCGGGGACAGGTCAGCGGGGACGTCGCTGTCGGGGCGGAGTCATCCGTCGCCGCGACGGGGGTAGCTTCCGGGCGTGCTGTGGTCGGGTTGGGGAGAAGCGGTGCGTCGGCGGACGCCCGTTGCCTGGCCGCGTGTGGGGGTTGTTCTGGTTGTGGGGGTCCTCGCGACGGCGTGTGGTGGGGGCGAGGGGGGCGGCGGAGGCGTGCAGGCGTCAGCGGGGGGTCTACCTCGTGGGGTGTGTCGGTTGCTTGATCGCCTCGACGAGAGGCAAGAGGCCCTGAAGGCGCCGGAGGTGTTCGCGCTCGATCAGGCGGCGTTGGCCGAGGTGCTGGAGGGACGTCGGGAGCTGTTGACCGAGCTCGCCGGGGAGACGCATGGCGAGTTGCGAACGTTGTTGGAGGAACGGGCTCTGGCACAACCTGCCGTCGACGGGGCGATGCTCGACTCCTGGGACGAGGATCGGGCCCGCGTCGTCGAGGAGCACAACCTCGCCTGGCTCGAGGAGGTCGTCGGCAACGACCTGAGGCGGGACGATGGCGAGGAGATCGATCTACCGGAGTACTGGCGGACCGCCCAGATTGGCTATGAGCGCCTCGTCTTGGGGTGCCGCGCTCCCGAGATGGCCGACGGGCCCGAGCAGGAGACGGGCCAGGACCCGCCTCGGGGCCGGCTGGCCTTCTACCGGCCCCGTGATCGGGGGTCGACCGACGAGGGCGGGAACATCGTCGTGACGAGCGAACGTGGCACGAACGAGCAGGAACTGGAGATCTCCGAGATACCCGGAGCCAGCGACGACCCACGCCGGTGGACCCCGACGGGATGGCTCGACTCCTCGCCGAGCCCCGACCATCACCTCCTTGTCAACGCCCGAGCCGGCGACGAGCACGCCATGGTGGAGGTCTCCCTCGACGGGACGATCGTCGACTTCGTCCAGCGCTCCACCGATGGCCCGATCGCCTGCCCCGGGTGGGACAGCCGGGGCGAGCGGGTCCTCGCCGCAACCGAGTCCAGGTACGCGAACGAACGCCGCGTCCTGCTCCTCGACCTGACCCGCACCACACCATCGGGGCCCGCACCACTGCCGCTCGTGACCGCCAGCTGCAGCGACTTCATCACGGACCGTCGGATCGTCGTGTCTGACGCCGCCATCGACATCGACGACGAGGGCGCTGTCTGGACCGTCGGGATCGACGGAACCGATCCCCAGGAGCTGTACCGGGCCGATGGTTGCACCACCCAGGTCGGCAGCGTGGACCCAGGCGCCACCCGGGCGGCGCTGGCCCAGACCTGCGACGATCCGTTGGACAACGGCATCGTGGTGGTCGACCTCACCAGCGGTGAGTCCCAGCGCGTGGCGACCGGCACCGCCGCGCTGCCGAAGTGGTCACCGGACGGTGAATGGCTGGTCTTCGGGTACTCGCCCCTCGGTGAAGGCCCCCGGCTCGGTGTCTGGATGGCACAACCCGACGGCCGCCAGCTCCGCCAGGTCGTGGCATCTCCCGCGTGGTTCCCGGTCTGGCTGCCACCGGCCTGACGGCCCGACGCCGCGACCGGCGTCACCAGGCCCTCGCCCGAGCACGGCACCGCAGCTCACCCGCTGCCCCCGTCGAACCCGAAGCGGCACCAAACCGGCTCTTCGGATGTGAGCTACGGCGTGCCTACCGGGCTGTGAAGGTTGCCCCTGCGGTGGTTCTGATGATGTAGCCCTCGTTGCGTTGGGGTGGGAGCGGGTAGTTGGTGCCGGGCCTCATCCTCCTGCCGTTGACGGTCACGGTCTGCCCGAACAGCAGGGTGTTGGGAAGCGCGATCGACAACAGCTCCGAGGTGGTCTCGTAGAAGGTGGTGCCGTTGGTGGGGCGTGGGCGGAACTCGCCGCCGTCCGGGACGCTGAATGCGATGGCGTCTTCGGTGATGCCCGAGCTGGGCATGGGCATGATGTGATGGCAGACGGCCAGGGCCGCCCCGAGTATCTCGCGCGCCTCGTCCTCGGTCCCGTTGGCTCCGATGTCGAAGAAGCCGGCCTGGTCCGGGTCGCCCGGATCGCAGAACTTGACGAGCTGCTCCTTGGCGGTCATCGGCAGGGGCTCCCACAGCTCGGGATGGTCGGGCGGGACTTGCCCCGGCTGTGCCTGGTGCACGTGAAGGGCTGCGAAGAGCTCGCCGCCATGGAGCACCCGGTCTTCGACCGCATAGGTGATCTGCGGTTGCCAGCTTCCGTCGTTGTTGTTGACGCGCTCCCAGAGATCGAATCTTGCGGTCGGCGGCTGGGAGGCCAGCGAGGTGTGGGCCACGCGCACCCGGTAGTTGATGTTGTCGTGGGCGACGATCCGGCCGACCGGGTAGCTGACGCCGGCTCCCCACGCGAAGACCATCGGTTGTGGTCGCATCATGTCGCGGTCTTCGTGGCCGAGCATGTGGCAGTGCCAGACATAGCCCGGTCCGGTGAACGTGTCCCGGTTGCTGGGGAAGTTGACGTCCATGGGGTACCGGTTCTGGCCCGGCTGGACGGCACCGGTCGGCAGCTCCTGAGGCGCCCAACGCGTGATCAGCCGGGTCACGTGCTGCGGGTCGGCGCGGGCCGTGTCCTTCCAGCCGGTCTCGTTCGGCGCCGGCGGGATCGGGTCGCCGATCAGGTACTGGCTGGTGTCGAGCACGATCGGGCGGGTCATGGGCCGGTGGCCGTTGAGGAGGAACCAGTCCTGGAGGAAGCGCTCGTTGTCGAATCGCTGGCGGTTCAGGATCTGGAACTCGAGCAGATGGAGGTGGATCATGTGCGCCCCGGCGTCGGCATCGTCGTCGGGGTCGTTGGTGTTGAGGATGTCCCACTGCTCGGTCGAGCCGATGAGCGGGAGCTCGGTGACCGGCGAGGTGAAGCCCAATCCGTCGATCGTGCGCATCCGATCGGTCATGGTGACGTGGTCGGGATCGTCCCGGAACCGCACGGTGACCTTGGTGCGGGTCGGTGCGTCGGGGACCAGGGTCGGCCGCGGTGGGAAGAGCCCCGGATCCAGGGCTGGCGGCGCGACGGGCGCGCTGTCGACGACGGTGAAGCGCATGACCTGGCCCACGGTCTCCGGGTCGGGCACGACGATCTCCCCGTCGTCGTCCACCTCGAGCGTGTTCCGCATGAAGATCTGCGTCCCCGGCGGGAACGGGGAGAAGTCGAAGAGGATGTCGTTGCGTTCGGTGATGCCCATGGTCAGCGCGTCGACGACCTGCGGCGCGGGCAGGTACCCGCCATCGGAGCCGATGACGGTGAACGGCAGGAACGTGCCGCCGTGCTCGAACTGGAACCGCCAGACCCGCATGTTCGACGCGGCCAACACCCGGAAGCGGTACTGCCGCCGCTCCACATCCAGGTTCGGCCAGGCGTTGCCGTTCACCACCACGACGTTGGATTCGTCCTCGGCATCCCAGTAGGGGAAGAACGGATTCGGGCTCACTGTGGGGAAGGTCAGTTCGCCATCGGTGAGGAAGGCCTTGTCCGCGATGGTGAGCGGGACCTCGAACCGGCCCCGCGGCAGCGGGGAGCTCGGCCCGTCCAGAGGACTGTTGGGATCACGGATGAAGTACCCCGCCCCGACGAGCCCGGCAAACACGTTGAGCCGGGTGATCCCCATCGCATGGTCGTGGTAGAAGAGCTGCGTGGACGGCTGCTCGTTCGGCAGCTCGTAGGACCTGCTCACGAAGCTCGCACCCCGGTGATCGAAGCCCGTGAACCACTCTTCGGCCGTCCCGTCGAACTGCGGCTTGACCACCAGGCCGTGCGTATGGGTGACGATCGGCACCGGGAACTGCGCGTCCGGGTAGCCCGGCGGGAACGGCTCGAACGGAGCCTCGGGCGGCTCCATGGCGTTCGGGTTCGCCCAGTGAACGACGGGATCCACCGCCAGGATGTGCGACCTGAAGATCCGGTCGCTCCACGTCACACGGCTGGGGATGCCACGCGTGGCCTCGAAGACCGGCCCGGGCGACGTGGCCACGAACTCCGTTTGGCTCGAGCCGGGGACGAAGGCTCTGGCCCCGTAGGCCCACAGCGTCGTCCGCGGGAAGTCCGGAGGAGGCAGCACCTGGGCGCGGATCACGTTCGCGGACATGCTGTAGTCGTGCCGGATCACCCGGCCGCTCGAGTCCCGGATGACCGACGGAGCGAGCACCCGAGGGATGGCAAGCGGCTGCGCATACTTCGGGATCGTGAGCGGGTCCAGCTCCTCCAGCTCCTGGGCACCGGCACGGGGGCTCAACAGCCACGGCATCATGCCCGCGACCCCGACCCCTGCGATGCCGCCCCCCGCGTATTTCAGAAAATCTCGGCGAGTGACGTCCCCTCTTTGCATGCCTTCCCCCTATCTCTTTGTCTCGATCCGGGCGCGTCGATGCAGCCGTCGTCGGCGACCCGACGGACCGACAGCATCGGACCCGCGGGTCGCCGATACCGGCAGCTTCGAGCCACCTCCGGGCGCGTTGCTCCAACGCCGACAGACGCGACAAGAGCGCGTTGTCCGACCGGACAAACCGTTCTCGACCTTACGAATCAGCCCTGGCACCTAAGTAAGGTGATGACCGACGCAGAAAGTCAAGACGCCCGATCGGAGACAATTTCGGGGTCGGCCCGCAGAACCGCGCCCTGGACTCAGGGTTACGCCCGCAAGCACCGGGGGTCCACCGCTCCTCACTGGCTCACCCCACACGCGTAAT
>DASSGC010000112.1:0-25527 GCA_035693765.1 Acidimicrobiales bacterium | reverse complement strand
GTGTGTAGTCGGTGACGACACCAGTCGACCGAAACTCACCGAGATCGAACGACACCTCACCACCGATCTGCGGGTCCAGTCGGGTCGGTACCATCCAGGCCGAGATCCCATCGGCAGTTGCGATCGCGTCCCACACCTGTTCCGGAGTAGCGGCCACCTCATAGGTGCGCTCCATCCGATGTTCGACACGGTCGGGTTGGTCGGGTTGGTTGGGATTGGTCACGAGGGCTCCTCGGGTCGGGGATATGACGAGACGGTCAGACGGTGCGGTCGCCCGTCGTCGTGGTGGTATCGGGCGACCAGCGCGGCGACCGCTGATTGCAGGTCGGTAGCGAACGCGGCACGATCTTCAGGCGACCTGAACCCGATCACCGTGTCGACGGTCAGGGTCGGCATACGCGTTCCAGTCGCCGCGCTGCTGGCGATCGCCCCTACCTCGGACACAGTCCGAGCGTTCACCGCGATCAGATACGCAGCCGAGAGACGATCGGCGACCTCGTCCGGATCGATGGCAGCGCTCTGCAACACGTCGGGGGCAACAACGAGGTGGCGCGCTGAACGACGGACGAATCGTTCGGTGATACCGCCCCACGCGCGTTCCTCGGCCAACTCGACCAGCCCGTGGGCCTCCAACGCCTTCAAGTGATAGTTCACCTTCTGACGGGTCGACCCGATCGCCGCCGCAACCGTGGCAGCCGACCCCGGTTCGGTCAACGCGTCGAGGATCGAGGCTCGGATCGGATCGAGCGCCACTTCCACGGCGGCAGCGTTGGCGAGCACTCGAATATCGTCCACGGACCCCAAGGTAGGCCTTGACAGTAAATGTTGTCAAGACTCGGAATGAGGGCCCTGCGCGCTACTGGTCGGCCTGCCCGATGTCGTGGTGGTCGGTGTGGCCGAATGGCCGAACTGGCTGCGGGTTCTGATCGAGGTGCCGTCGCTGCGGCCGGAGTGCGGGTGTGGTGGCCGGGTGCACCGTCACGGCGTTCGTAAGGTCGAGCTGGTCGATCTGCCCATCTTCGGCCGGCCCGCTCGGCTGGTGTGGCGCAAGCAGCGATGGCGCTGCACTGGGTGCGGTCGCTACTGGTCCGACGACAACGGCGACATTGCGACATCGAGGTGCGTGCTGACGACGCGGGCGGCACGGTGGTCGACGTTGCAGGTCGGCCGCCACGGTCGAGCGGTCACCGAGGTCGCTGGCGATCTGGGCTGCGGCTGGCACACCGTGATGGACGCCGTCGTCGCGGTCGGCGAGCAATTGATCGATCACCCCTCCCGCATCGGCGAGGTGAGTGCGCTCGGCCTCGATGAGACCCTGTTCGCCCGGGTGGGCCGGTTCCGTCACCAGTTGTGGCCGACCCAGATCGTCGACGTGCGCCAAGGCCGGCTCCTCGACGTCGTGGCGGGTCGGAACGACGCCGAGCCATGCCGCTGGCTCGCCGGACGTGACGAGGCGTGGCGCGATCAGATCGAGTGGGCCACGCTCGACCTCTCTGCGAGCTACCGCACCGTGTTCGACACCATGCTCCCGACAGCCACCCAGGTCGCCGATCCGTTCCACGTCGTGCAGCTCGCCAACCGAGCACTCGACGAGTGCCGACGCCGAGTTCAGACCGAGACGATGGGCCACCGGGGTCGGCGAGACGATCCGCTCTACCGAGCCCGGCGACGACTCACGATCGCTCGTCAGCGGCTGTCGGTCGTATCAACACGACCGGCTCATGGGTCTGCTGCGAGCTGGTGGTCCCCGCCAGGAGGTGTGGTTCGCGTGGAACGAGAAGAGGTCGTGCGCCAGATCTACGACCACACCGACCCCGAGCTCGCGGTCGGGTGGGTCGACGAGATCGGCCGTGACTTCACCGATCGCGAGATGCCCGTCGAGGTCCGCCGGCTCGGGCGCACGATCACCAGATGGTCGCCCCAGATCTGCGCTTGGCACCGGTCACACGTCTCGAACGGGCCGACCGAAGCGGTGAACAACCTGGCGAAGAGGATCAAGCGTGTTGCGTTCGGGCTCACGAACTTCCGGCACCACCGTGTGCGCTGCCTCCTCTACGCCGGCCGCCCCGACTGGACCCTGGTCCCAACGATCCAACCCTGAAACGCGGAGAGCCGCTTTCCGACGCCGAGTTGACGCGCCGCCGACACCAACTCCGAGCGCAGCAGCACGCTTTCCGTTGCCCGCCCTGTTGCTCGCCCGTTCGGCATCAGGTGGCCCGAAGGGTTCAACCGCTACCGGAGCCGGACAAGGTGCCCAGTGTTTGTGCTGCCGAGTCTGGCTCTGCCAGGTCACGCGCCCGGCCTGCGGGCGGCGCCTGGCGGCGCCGCCCTCGGCCGGGCCGGGGCTCACGCGGCCGACCCCACGGCGACCTCGGCTAGTCCCCGCGCGCTCTGCGATGCTGGGGCACGGGAGGGCTGACGAGAAGGGGGTGGGCTGTGATCGAGCTCGAGGTCGTCGGGATCACGAGGCGACCCATGACCGAGGAAGAACGGCAGCGCATGCGGGATCAGGTCATCCTGCCTCCTGGACAACCGCCTCCGGCGCCGGGTGCGGTTGTTGTGGACGCCGGGGATGAGCCGAGATGGATCCACGAGGTCAGGCTGAAGGAGCGGGACGGGGACCGCGTGCTCGTCATCGGGATCGGTGACGCGGAGGCTCTGGCGATTCAGGTCGGGTTGCACGGCATCGAGGTGCCTAGGCCGATGACTCATGACTTCATCGGCAATCTCCTCTACGCGTTCGATGACGTGGCCGTTCGCCGGATGGTCATCACCAAGCTGGTGAGCGACACGTTCCATGCGAGGCTCGAAGTGCAGCATCGTGACCGGTTGCTTGACGTCGATTGCCGGCCCTCTGATGGCGTCGCCCTCGCCATCCGGCTGGGAGTCCCGATCGTCGCAGCCGACGAGATGGAACCGGTCCTGGCTGCCGCCTGAACAAGGTGACGGACGACCAGAGTGGACGCCCGTCACCGACGTGCGATCGCTAGACGGCATCTGGCCGTGGACGGCCCCACGAGGCGGAGAGCCAGTAGGGCCACGGTCACCACGCGAGGGGACCGCGAGGGGAAGATCATGCCCACCGTGTGCAGGAGGGGCGCCACCAGGGCGGTGACCGCCACCCCCTACAAGCCTTCGGAGCCGTGTGCGCCACCGGACAACCATCGGGGGCGGGCCACCTATGGGCCACATGGCCTGTCCGGACTAGGTCAGCCGGGGCCGGGCGAGGAACCCCCGAGCGGCTGCTCAGCGGCACGGCGCCCGCCGACTGGTGCGGTTCCCAAGCTGACAATGCGGGTTCGATTCCCGTCACCCACTCCATGTCACCCACTCCATGTCACCCACTCCACACCGTCACCCGCTCCGCCATCGTCCGGGCCGGTCTCGTCGGTCGCCTGGCCCTCCCCACGCGACAACGAAGTATCGAGCGTCGCGCGCTCCTCGCGTCTGCCTCCGTCGTAGCGTGCTGATGCACGATCGCCGCCTGCATCGAGTCGTGGCCCGTCCGGGTCATCAGGTCCCGAGTGCTCACGCCGCTCTGTGCTCACGCCGTTCTGTGCCGCCGGGCGGGTTGGCGTTGTGCCGAAGGTCTCGGTGCCACGTGATGGGCGGCAGTCGGCTTGGACCCGTACCGCCTGCCCGGCGGTGCGGACTGGCAGCAGATCCGATCGACGGCGGCCGGCGGTAGCGTCGATGCATGCGAGGCCGACGGACGAGGTGGGCGTTGACCGCGGTCTCGGTGGCGCTCCTCGTTGCGGTCTGCGCCGGCCCGTCGACGGCGGAACGCGAGTACCGAGAGGCGGAGTCCGCGGCCAACGCCGGCGACTGGCCGGCCGCGTTCACCGGCTACTCGGCGGTGCTGGAGACGGACCCGGCTCACGACGCCGCGAGGGCTGGCCAGGAGCGCGCTGCGGAGCATCTGATCCGCACGGTGCCGATGCTCGACGTCGAGATCGAGGTGGCCCTCTTGGCGTGGTTGGACGAGGAGGACCGCCTCGGCGACCTCGCTGCCGTCCTCGACCGGAGTACGGTCGCGATCCCGGCCGGCTGGGGCGTCATGGGCAGCGAGGGTGGGCCGGCCGACGAGCGACCGCGGAGGGACGTCTACCTCGATCAGTACTGGCTGGATCGCTACGAGCTGACGAACCTGCAGTACGAGGCGTTCGTCGACGCGACGGATGAGCGTCCCCCCGTGTACTGGCAGGGCGACACGTATCCCCCCGGCACGGCACGGCACCCGGTCGTTGGAGTGTCCTGGGACCAGGCTCGGTCCTACTGCGCCTGGGCGGGGAAGCGCCTGCCCACGGAGGCGGAGTGGGAACGGGCCTGCAGCGGCACGGGAGGTCGACGCTATCCCTGGGGTGCGCACTGGGACCCGTCGCGCGCAAACGTGACGATGGTCCCGCTCGACGACCCTGACGACGCCTGGCGGTGGCTGGCCTCGTCACAGGGCGCACCGGCGTCCCTCCAGCCGGTGGGCGGTCCGGGCGACCTGAGCCCCGACGGGGTCTGCGACCTCGCGGGGAACGCGGCGGAGTGGGTCGCCGACTGGTACGACCCATCGGCCTACTCGCACCTGACCGACCGGAACCCTCTCGACGACGGACCGCCGTGGAGCCGCTCGGTCCGCGGCGGCGCCTGGCTCATGCGGCACCCGGACGCCGATCTGGTGGCCGATGCGAGCCGCTGCGTGTCACGCAACGCGTCACATTCGGCAGACGACCCCAGGGTGGGGTTCCGGTGCGCCGCCACGCCCGGCGGTTGAAACCTGGTGGGCGATGGCGCGGTGCGTGGGGCGAGAGGGCTGTGACCGCACCGGTACCTCAGCGCGCACACCACCGTGACGGTGCGGCATGATCCGGGCATGGAGTCGATCTCAGCCGCTGCGGGCGGACCGACGTGAGCCGGCCAGGGGGCCTGGGTCCCCGCATCGTCCACGTCGATGACGTGCCGTGGCAGGAGGTGCGACGGCAGCAGCACGGGCCCGATCCGGCCCGCACCGCATCGGTGTGGGAGCGCTGGCTCGACACACAGGGCGGGTTCCTGTCGCTCCACGCCCGCTGGGATCCCGGGATGATGGTGCAGCCCCACGGCCACAACAGCGACCACGTCGTGTTCGTCCTCGAGGGCTCGATGACCTGTGGCGGCGTCGAGTGTGGGCCGGGTACACACATCGCGCTCGATCAGGGCGACGACTTCGGCCCCTTCGTCGCTGGTCCGGAGGGCGTCGTCCTCTTCGAGGTGATGATGGGCGATCCCCGTTCGTTCCCCGCTCGCCAGGACGAGTGGCGTGCGCTCCTGGCGCAGCGCGACGTGCGCCTGCTCCCGAACCCGCCGATCGACCTCCCCGGTGGGCTTGTCGACACTCGGAACTGACGAGCGCGCCATCCGGCCGACCACGTCGTCGAGCGATGTCGGAGCGCTCGTCGGCGATCGAGACGGGGAGTGGACACGCCGGGCTGTGAACCGGTTGATGAGCCACCCGGCCGCCGATACCGACCCGCAGGTCGCCCGCCCTGCTGACCGCGTCACGCGATGCCCGCGGCCTCCCGGGCGCGGCGCCGGGCCGGCTCGAGGTCGAACGCGTCGAGGGTGGCCATGCGTTGGGCGTGCATCCCGCCGCCGACGACCTGGTTGGTCACCTTGTCCCACCCGCCGAAGGAGTCGGCGAACAGGTCGCGGATCACGTGGAAGATGCGCGTGCGGTCCTCGCCCGGGACCTCGCTCATCGTGCGCATGTACTTGCGCAGGTGATCACCCACGACCGGGTGCTCGAGGTCGGCGATCGTCGGTGCGGTGATGACGGCACCCCCGGCCACGTCGTGGAGGTAGTGCGTCATGTCGCTGTACAGCTGGCTGCCGTAGGACTTGGTGGCACACAGGAAGGCGTTGTCCGGGGAGACCATGCCGCCCGTCCCCACCTGGGCGTTGGCCAGCGCGGCGTCCCAGCCGGCCCGGCACATCTTGGCGTAGACGGCGATGGCGGAGAGCTTGTCCCGCACGTGCGGCACCCCGGTGATCCCGTTCATCTCGGAGATGACCTGGGCGAGCCCCATGATCAGCTCGGCCCGGTCGGCCTGCTCGGCGACGGCCCGGGCCCGCTCCCAGAGCCGGAGCGTCTCCCGGAACGCCTCGGCTCCGCCGAACACCCGCTCGGGGGGCACGACGACGCCGTCGAACACCACCAGGCCCTCGGAGATCGTGGCGGCGCGGCTGACCGGGAAGTGCCGGTCGTCGCCGGCCCGGGGCGCGGGGCTGTGGGCCAGGATGCGCACGCCCTTGGCGCCGACCGGCACCGCGCATGCGACGTCGCCGGCCAGCACGAGCAGCTCGTGGACCGCCGCCGCGCCGAGCACGTGCTGCTTGCCGCCGCGCAGAACGACGCTGCCGTCGCCGCGGGCCTCGGCCTCGACGGGCTTGGCGGTGTCGTCCACGGCGGCGGCCATCCTCGCGTCGCGCCGGACGATCTCGTCGGCGAGCGATCGCAGCGCCGGCGACATCGTCGTCAGGGCGAAGCAGCCGGCCGTGGTCGTGGCGGTGCGGTCGGCGCCCACCAGGAGGTCCATCTGGTCGCGCAGGTCGTCCCGCGTCATCGGCACCCGGAACATCGGGTTGGTCTCGCCCACGTAGCGGTCGTAGGTCGACGCCACCCACGCCACCGACTTGGCCAGCAGCGGGTCGGCCGTCACGTCCGGCACCCGCCGCCCCTCCAGCCAGACCGCCCTCCCATCGCGCAGCGATGCGCGGTAGTCGTCTCCGGTGATCACAGGCCGACCGCCTTCCGGGCCAGCGCCTTGGCGCTGGCGAGGTCGTAGTGCCGCAGGGTGACGAGCCGCTGCGCGTACTGGCCGCCGCCGGCGAGCGACTCGGTGACGGCGATCCAGCCGCCGTAGGTGTCGGCCGTGAGGTCCCGCACGTAGTGGAGCAGCTTGAGCCTCTCGGCCGCCGTCCACCCGCCGTCGCCGGCGAGGTGCTCCCGCACGTCGGCTCCGATCTCGCCGCTGTCGTGGTCGGCCATCGTCGGAGCCTCGACCAGGAGGGCGCCGGCGATGTCGTGGAGGATGTCCACCATCCGCCCGTGCAGCTCGGCGTTGTAGAACTTCGACGCGCTGACGTAGAGCGACGCCGGCGACAGCGTGCCGTCCTCGTTGGTCCTGGCGTTCGCCATCGCCGCCTCCCATCCGGCCCGGCACATGGTGGCGAAGATCGCCATCTCCGACAGCCGGTCGCGGATGTCGGTGCGGGCGGCGGCGCCGTTCACCTCCGCGAGCAGGGAGGCGAGGCCGACGAGCCGGTCGGCGCTGCTGCCGCTGTAGGCCACCGCGTTCGACCGCTCCCACAGGCCGAGGGCGTGGGCCAGCGACGCGGCGTGCGAGGTCTCGCCGTCGAGGAACACCCGCTCATGGGGGACGAACACGTCGTCGAAGACGAGCAGCCCCTCCGGCATGTTCGTGCGGCTGCTGATCGGGAAGTGGCGCACGTCCTCGCCGCGCGGCGCGTTGGTGGTGTTGACGATGTGCAGGCCCTCGGCGTTGGTCGGGACCGAGCAGGCGACGGCGTAGTCCTCCTCGCCCGGCTTCATGCTCTTGGTCGGGAGGACGACCTGCTCGTGCACCAGCGGCGCGCCGGTGATGTGCAGCTTCGCCCCACGGATGACGATGCCGTCGGACTGCCGGTCCACGACGCGCACGTACGCGTCGGGGTCGTCCTGTTGCAAGGGCCGCCTGCGGCGGTGGCCCTTGGCGTCGGTGATCGCCTCCGAGCACCGCACGTCCTTCTCCTTGCACCAGTCGAAGAAGGCGTAGATGCGGTCGCGGTACTCGGGCCGCAGCTTGCCCAGCTCGGGCGCCACGTCGACGAGGGCCATGCACGCCGCGGTCGTTCCGGCCGTGATGTCGCTCTGCCCGAGGGCGGCGACCCGCGCGTCCATGTCCTCGCGCGACCGCGGGATCGTGTACATCGGGTGGTACGCGTCCGGGGCGGGATCGTAGAAGCGGTCGTAGGTGGCCGCGACCGACGTCACCGCGGTGCGCAGCAGCGGATGCTCCCCCGGGTCGTCGATCAGCTCGCCGTCGATGTAGCAGCGGCGCCCGTCCCGCAACGTCGCCCGGTACTGCTCTCCCGTCATCATCGGCACCCAACTCCCCCTTCAGCTTCGGTCAGGCCATGCCCGCGGCCACGAGGCCCTGCTGGACGGTGATCTCGACGGCGCGGGCGTAGCGCTCCACGTCCGGTGGTGCGTCGCCCATCTTCCCGTCGATGTAGCGGCGGTAGACGCCTTCGGAGATCGCCGCCGAGCGCCAGGCGTTCAGCGCCGTCCAGTAGGCGAGATCGTCGAGGGACCGGCCCGACGCCGCGGCGTAGCGCTCGGCCAGGCTGTCCCGGCTCGGGAAGCCCGCCGCCGCGGCCGGTGGGCCCTGACCGCCGGCCGCCTCGCCGGGCGTCGCCCAGGACCGCAGCAGGTAGGACACGTCGGCCAGCGGATCGCCCAGGGTGCTGAGCTCCCAGTCGAGCAGCGCCAGGGTGGTGCCGTCCGGGGCGTGGAGCGCGTTGCCCAGCCGGATGTCGCCGTGGACGACGCAGGTCTCGGGCTCGGCCGGACGATGCTCGACCAGCCAGGCGTGCAGCCTCTCCATCGCCGGCAGCTCGCGGGTTTTCGACGCCGTCCACTGGGCCGACCACCGCCGCAGCTGGCGGTCGAGGTAGCCGCTGCGCCGCGCGAAGCCGCCGAGCCCGACCGCGTCGACGTCCACCGCATGCAGCGCGACCAGCGCATCGACCAGGGTCTCGGCGGCTCGACGGCGCGCCGCGTGAGAGGGGAGCAGGCGCTCGGTGTCGCCGGCCGTGTGCACCACCAAGCCGTCGACGTAGCTCATCACGAAGAACGGCGCGCCGTTGACCTCAGTGTCCTCACAGAGCCCGCGCATCCGCGGCACGGGGACGGCGGTGCCCTGGAGCGCCGCCATGACCCGGTGCTCGCGGGCGACGTCGTGGGCCGTCGCCAGCACCGTGCCGAGGGGCGGGCGCCGCAGGACGTAGCGTTCCCCGCCGTCGTCGGTGACCACGTAGGTCAGGCAGGAGTGCCCCCCGGCCACCCGCTCGTAGCGCAGAGGCGGCCGGGCCCCGGGGACGTGCTCCCGGAACCACGCCTCGATCGGGCCGGGATCGATGCCCACGGGTCGGCTCATCAGAGTTGACATTAGTGTCGGAAACTGTAGCTTCGCCCGTGTGGTGCGGGCACTGGTCCTCGGTGGCAACCGCTACATCGGCCTGCACCTCGTGTTCGAGCTCGCCCGGCGGGGCTTCGACGTGACGGTCGTGAACAGCCACGCCGCACCCCTGCCCGAGGGCGCGCGCCGCCTGCACGGCGACCGGCGCCGGCCGGGCGTGCTGCGCGAGGTGCTCGAACCGCACCGCGACGAGTTCGACATCGTGTACGACAACACCGCCTACCAGGTCGACGACCTGGTACCGCTGGTCGAGCTGTTCCGGGGGCGCGTCCGGCAGTTCGTGTTCACCAGCTCGGTGGCGGTCTACAAGCGCAGCTTCGTCCAGCCCGTCCGGGAGGACTTCGCCCGCCACGCGCCGGACGACCCCGACTCGCGCAAGGCCTACGGGGCCGGGAAGGTCGCCTGCGAGGACCACCTGGCCGAGCTCCACCGGACCGAGGGCTTCCCCGCGACCTCGCTGCGGGTGACCCACACCGTCGGGCCGCGCACGCCGCTCGCCAGCCGCGAGCCGGTGTTCTTCGCCCGCCTGGAGCAGGGGCGGCCCATCCTGATCCCCGGCGAGGGCTTCCCGTTCGTGCACCTTGTCCACGTGCAGGACGTCGCCCGGCTGATGGTCGCGGTCGCCGGCAGCGAGCGGGCCGTCGGCGAGCAGTACAACGTCGGCGGCGCCGAGATCACCAGCATCCTCGGGTGCGTGCGGCTGATGGCCCGGGCCGTAGGCGTCGAGCCCGAGATCGTGCACGTCCCGCTGGATCTCGCCCGCCGGGCCCGGCCGCCCCTGGTCCATTGGGGCGAGGGCCTGGCGGGCGGGGCGGTGTTCTCGATCGACAAGGCGCTGGCCCACCTCGACTGGGAGCCGGGCTTCGGGCTGGAGGCCGCCTACCGCGACTCCTACGAGTGGTTCCGGGCCGAGGGCCGCGACCGGTTCGAGTTCGACTTCTCGGGCGACGACGCCGTGATCTCCGGACTCACCGGCCGGTGAACGCGGCGGGGCGGCGCTCCAGGAACGCGGCCACGCCTTCGCGGTGGTCGTCGGATCGGAAGCACTCCTCCAGCAGCCTGGCCGTCTCGCGCAGGTGCTCGTCCACCGGCCGGAACATGCCGCCATACACCAGCTCCTTGGTGCGCCGCAGGGCGAAGGGCGAGGCGTCCAGGTAGCGCCGGGCCTCGGCTTCGGCCACCGCGGGCAGCTCCTCCGGCTCGACCACGGCGGTGACGAGGCCGAGCCGCAGGGCCTCGGCCGCGTCGATGATCTCGCCCGAGAGCAGCAGGCGCATGGCGGCCGACGGCCCGATCAGCCGGGGCAGCAGGAACGTGCCGGCGCCGGTGTCGGCGACGAGCCCGCGGCGCACGAAGATCCAGCCGAAGCGGGCCTCGGTGGACGCGATGCGCACGTCGCACTGGGTCGCGAACTCGGCGCCCATCCCCACCGCGGCGCCGTCCACCGCGGCGATCACCGGCTTGGGACAGGCGACGATCGGCCACGGGGTCCGTCCCCCGCTCCCCTCGCGGCCCCGGCGCGAGCGCTGGTCCTCGGGCGTGTCGGCGAGGTCGGCCAGGTCGGTGCCGGCGCAGAACGCACCGCCGGCGCCTGTCAGCACCACCGCGCCGACGGCGTCATCGGAGCCGGCCCGGCGGACGGCCTCCTCGAACTCGGCGAGGATCGCAAAGGTCATCGCGTTGCGCTTCTCGGGCCGGTCGATCGTCACCGTCGCCACCCGATCGCTGACCTCGTAGCGGATGTGGCCCACGGCGGCAGGGTAGCCAAGGAATCGACATCAGTGTCGAGTCGATCGAGTCGACTCAGGACTCGAGCGATAGGTCACGCCGGCGCGTGTCACCGTGCTGCGTTGCCGGTCGGCCGAGCTGTGGAGCTGGTGCTTCCACGCCAAATCCCCACGCGTAGGCCCTGGCGGGCGCCCTATCCGCTCGGCTCTTCAGCGGGCCAGGCCGATGGCGCTGAGCCACAGCGTGCCCAGCGTCTCGGCCGCCGTCACCACGTCGTGCGCGCTCCGGCCCGGGCCGTCGCCCTCGATGAACCAGCGGTGCGTGAACTCCTCGAGCATGGCCACCAGCGCCGCCGCCGCGATCCCGGGGTCGATGTCCAGCCGGGCCCCGGCGGATTCGATGCCCTTGCGCACCCGCTCGATCCGCCGGGCCCGCTCGCGGTGCCGGGTCTCGGCGATCTCGGGATCGAAGTTCGACGCCGCGTGCCACACCTTGGACAGCTCCAGGTGCTCCACGTGGTCGGACAGGTACCAGAAGATCTCGGCCCGGATGCGGTCCCCGACGTTCTGGCTCTTGAGGGTGGGACGCCGCTCGCGGGTGTCGGTGACCGGCCGGGTGAGGGCGAGCAGGATGTCGCGCCGGCTGGCGAAGTACTGGTAGAACGTGCCGTGGCCGACGCCGGCCGCCTGGACGATGTCGGGAACGCTGGTCTCGTGGTAGCCGTGCTCGGCGAACATGCGCGCCGCGGCGTCGAGGAGCGCACGGCGGGTCTCCTCGCTCTTGCGCGTGCGCCCGCCCGGGTTGCGGCCGCTCGGAGAGGCCGCCCTGTCGGCTCGCGCCTTGCCCGCCGTCGGCTTGGCCGTCATGACCCGGAGTATACGAGTGGTAACCGATGCCAATGTCAACTGATTAATACCCAGATGTGCAGGTAGACCGCACCATGGAGCGACCGTGGCGGCGATTACGGCCGTTCTTGACAGTGTTGTCGACTTTTCGGGATAGTCGATAGGGGAGGGGGCCGCGATGCACGAGACCCACAGACTGTCCTGGGACGGCGCGGTCGACGCGGACGGCCACATCCTCGAACCGTCGGATCTCTGGGAGACCTACCTCGAACCGCGCTATCGCGACCGGTCACTGCGGATCGTGAAGGACGAGAACGGCCTCGACGTGCTCGAGATCGACGGCACGCCGTCGGTCATGGCCGCCCGGGGCATGCCGTCGACCCTGGCGGCGATGGGTCGCGGGAACCTGGGGGCGATGGCCCGCGATCCCGCCATCACCTACGACAACCACGCACCGCCGGCCGCCACCGAGCCCAAGGCCCGGCTGGAGCTGCTCGACGCCGAGCACATCGACGCCGCCGTCCTCTACACCACCACCGGGCTCCTGTGGGAGGCCGAGCTCACCGACGTCGAGCTGTCCCAGGCCTACTGCCGGGCCTACAACCGGTGGATCTGTGAGTGGTGCTCCGATGGGGAGGACCGGCTCGTCCCCACCGCGCACCTGTCGCTCGGTGACCCGGGCGCCGCGGCCCGAGAGCTGGAGCGGGCCGTGGGCGAGGGTGCCCGCGGCGGCTTCGTCGCCCCGTTCACCCACGCCGCCACGCCCCTCGGGCATCCCGACAACGACCCGGTGTTCGCCGCGGCCCAGGACCTCGACGTCCCCCTGGCCATCCACCCCACGTTCGAGCCCCAGTGGACCAAGGGCACCCGCATGGGCGGCTGGGAGAACGTCCGCCAGCTGCGCCTCAGCGCCTCGGTGCAGGCCTCCGACGGCGTCCGCCACCAGTTCTCGACGCTGTTCGACTACGGGGTGTTCGACCGCTTCCCCCGGCTGAAGGTGCTGGTGCTGGAGTCGGGCGGGGGGTGGATCGGCTACATGCTCGACCGCATGGACGCCGTGTTCGGCCACACCCCCATCGGCGAACGGGTGCCGCTGCAGCACCCGCCGTCGCACTACTTCCGGACCCGGTGCTGGATCAGCTGCGACCCCGACGAGCGGACGATCCCCGCCCTGGCGGAGCGCTTCGGCGCCGACCGCTTCCTCTGGGCGTCCGACTTCCCCCACGCCGACCACACGCCCGAGTACATCCACGACCTCGACGAGCTGGCCGGGCTGTTCCCCGGGGACGCCGACCGGCGGCGGTTCCTGGGCGACAACGCCCGCGAGCTGTTCGGGATCGGGGTCTGAGGGGAGGCCGTGCCCATGGCGACGACCGAGCTGGAGCAGTCGCTGACCGGCCCCGGCGGCCCGTTCGAGATCGCCGAGGTCGAGATCCGGGGCGTGCCCACCCGGGTCTGGAAGGCGGCGCCCGGCTCGCTCCGTGACATCTGGGACGCGAGCCGCGCCCACGCCGCCCGCGACTTCCTCGTCTACGAGGACGAGCGCTACACCTACGCCCGCTCGCACGTCCTGGTCGCCAACCTCGCCCGCCGGCTCACCGAGCAGTACCGGGTCGGGCGCGGGGACCGGGTCGCCATCGCCATGCGGAACTACCCCGAGTGGGCGCTGTCGTTCTGGGCCGTCGTGTCGATCGGTGCCGTCGCGGTGCCGCTCAACGCCTGGTGGACCGGGCCCGAGCTGGCCTACGGGCTGTCGGACTCGGGAGCGAAGCTGCTCATCGCCGACGGCGAGCGGCTGGACCGGCTCGCGGGGGACCTCGACGGGCTCGGCCTCGCCGGCGTGGTCGGGGTCCGGACCGGCGCGCTGCCCGCGGGCGGCGTTGACTTCGGCGACCTGATCGGCGAGCCCGACGAGGACGCCTCGCTGCCCGAGGTCGCCATCGACCCGGACGACGACGTCACCATCCTCTACACCTCGGGCACCACCGGACGGCCCAAGGGTGCGGTCGGCACCCACCGCAACATCACCAACTTCCTGATGGCGGGCTTCTACCTGGGGACGGTGCGGGCCGCGGCCGCGGCGGGCGTGCCGGCGGCGGGCGCGGGCGGCGAGGCGCCGCCACCGCCGCGGACCCTGCTGACCTTCCCGCTGTTCCACGTCGGCGGGCTGCAGTCGCACCTCATCCCCTACACCGCCTACGGCGGCACGCTGGTGCTGATGTACCGGTGGGACGCCGACCTGGCGGTCGACCTCATCGAGCGCGAGGCGGTCACCAACTTCTCCGGGGTGCCGCACACCGCGTTCGACCTGCTGGAGCGGGCGGCCGCTCGCGGGGCCTCCCTGGACAGCCTCCAGGGGCTCGCCTCCGGCGCCACGCTGGTCCCCCCGGAGCTGGTGCGCCGCGTCGACGCGCAGTTCAGCTCGCGGGTCGCACCTGGCAACGGCTACGGCCTCACCGAGACCACCGGCGCCATGGTCGTGAACATGGGCACCGACTACGTGGCCCGGTCCGACAGCGTCGGCAAGCCGCTCGCGCCCGTGGTCGACGTCCGGTTCGTCGGGCCCGACGGTGCCGACGCCGCCCCCGGCGAGGTGGGCGAGATCTGGATCAGCGGTCCCACCATCGTGCGCGGCTACCACAACAACCCCGAGGCCACCGCGGCGGCGTTCACCGACGGCTGGTTCCACACCGGTGACCTGGGCTACGTCGACGGGGACGGCTTCGTCCATGTGGTCGACCGCCTCAAGGACGTGGTGATCCGCGGCGGGGAGAACGTGTACGCGGCGGAGGTCGAGGCCGTGCTGTTCGAGCACCCCGACATCAGCGACGCCGCGGTGGTGGGTGTCCCCCATCCCTCGCTCGGCGAGGAGGTCGCCGCCGTGCTGCGCCGGCGACCGGGCAGCGACCTCGACGCCGACATGGTGAAGCGCCACGTGGCCGGACGGCTGGCGGCGTTCAAGGTGCCGGCGGTGGTCGAGATCCGGGACTCGGATCTGCCCCGGAACGCCAGCGGCAAGGTCCTGAAGCGCCAGCTCCGCGACGAGCTCGGTGCGGCCGCCGCGAGGTCGCAGCGGTGACCGGGGGATCCGAGGGCTTCGAGCTCCCCAACTTCTCCATCGACCTCTCGGGCCAGGTCGCGCTGGTGACGGGCGCCAGCTCGGGGCTGGGACGCCGCTTCGCCACCGTGCTGGCGGTGTGCGGGGCCCGGGTGGCGGCGGCCGCCCGCCGCGAGGAGCGCCTGAAGGAGCTGGCCGCCGAGGTCGCGGCCGCCGGCGGCGTCTGCGTCCCGGTGCCGCTCGACGTCACCGACGCGGACCAGATCGGCCCCGCCGTCGACCGGATCGAGGCCGAGCTGGGGCCGGTGTCGATCCTGGTGAACAACGCGGGCATGCCCGACGCCCAGTACGCCACGAGGATGCCGGTCGCGCTGGTCGACCAGGTCATCGGCACCAACCTGCGGGGCCCGTTCCTCCTGTCCTGCGAGGTCGCCCGCCGGCTCATGGACCGGAAGGCGCCGGGCCGGATCGTCAACCTGTCGTCGATGGGCGCCCACCACTACGCGGGCGGGGGCGCCGCCCTGTACTCGACGACCAAGGCGGCCGTGGAGCGGATGACCGAGGTGCTCGCGGTGGAGTGGGCCCGCTTCGGGATCAACGTCAACGCCATCGCGCCGGGCGCGTTCAGCTCCGAGATGATGGACGGGATGATCTCCCGGGTGGGGGACATGACCGCCTACTTCCCCCGCCGCCGGCTCGGCGACCCGGCCCAGCTCGACAGCACACTGCTCTTCCTCGTCTCGCCGTCGTCCGAGTTCGTCACCGGCATGGTCGCCAAGGTCGACGACGGCCAGGAGCCCAGGTAGGAGGCCCGCCTCGTGAGCGAGCGCAGCGAGCGAACCAACAGCACAGCGCGTTGCTCGGCCCGAAGGGCCGATCGCTCATCGCGCGCATCTCGGAGGGTGCGCCAATGAGCGACGCCCACTTCGCCACCGAGATCACCCTCGTCGGGCCGCTGCGGTCGCCGGCCCAGATGCTCCAGGACCAGGACGTGGGCGGCCACTCCAGCGTCCACGACGCGGACACCGCCGCGTCGGTGGGGCTGGCCGGGGCGCCGATCGAGGCCCCCACGCACTTCAGCCAGATCGACCCCCTCGCCGCCGCCCTGTGGGGCCGGGCCTGGTTCGAGCGCGGCTGCGTGAGCTGCCACTTCCGCACGATGGTGGTCGAGGGCGAGCAGGTGCAGGCGTCGCTCATCACCACCGGGCCCGCCTTGGGCCGGGTCGAGGCGCGCAAGGCCGACGGCACGCCGGTGCTGGTCGGCACGGCGTCGGTCGGTCCCGATCACCCGGACACCGAGCTCGAGGCACGGCTCGCCCGTCACGGCGATCCGGGCGAGCTGTTCATCGTCGACCAGCTCGCCGTCGGCATGCGCAGCCCGCAGCCGCGGACCACGTCGGTCACGCACGCCGACCGCAACGGCCCGGGCTACCCGTTCTCGCTGGCCGAGAAGCTCGAGCGCATCACCGAGCCGCACCCCTGGTACACGCCGGAGGGTGGCGCCCTGTCCCCGTGGGGTCGCGCCGTGCTCCCGATGGAGATGATGAGCGTGCTGTCGGCCAAGGCCGGTGCCGCCTGGCCGGTGCGGGGCCCGGCGCTCGGCCTGTTCCTCGACCTGGAGATCCGGCTGGTCGAGGGGCCCGTGTTCGTCGGCCAGACCTACGGGGTCGAGAGCGAGATCGTGGGCCTGGGCCAGAGCCGGCGCACCGAGTCGTACTGGACCCGCACGACGCTCACCGACACGAGCACGGGGCGGGTGGCCGCCCGGGTGCTGCTGCACTCGGGCGTGTTCAAGCAGTCCTACGCCGGCTACCCGCGCGAGCGACTCGGCGAGCCGGCCTGACCACGGAGAAAGGGGGTCGTTCCATGCGGATCCGGCTGGAGCCCGAGGACGACTACATGCATCCTCGGGAAGAGGCGACCAACTTCAACGAGAGCGCCTACTACAACTTCTTCGACGGCGGCTGCGGCCTGGGCGGCTGGGTCCGCCTCGGCAACCGGCCCAACGAGGGCTACGCCGAGATGACCACGTGCCTGTACCTGCCCGACGGCCGGGTGGCGTTCTGGTTCGGCCGGCCGCACATCGCCGGCAACGACCGGCACGATGCGGGCGGCCTGCGGTTCGAGGTGGTCCGCCCGTTCGAGGAGCACCGCGTCACCTACGAGGGGCCGGCGGTCGTGCTGGACGAACCGTCCGAGATGGAGGACCCCCGGCGGGCGTTCACCGAGAACCCCCGGGTCGACTGCCGGCTCGACCAGGTCCACCGCGGCATCGCCAAGCCGTGGGGCGGTGAGGCCGAGGCCGAGGAGGGCGAGGCCCTGCCCCGCATCGACCCCGAGAAGTCGTTCGCCCGTGGCCACTTCGAGCAGCACATGGCGGTCACCGGGACCGTGACCGTGGGAGACGAGTCGTTCGAGCTCGCGGACGGGCTCGGCCTGCGCGACCACAGCTGGGGTCCGCGGTACTGGCAGAACATCTGGTGGTACCGGTGGCTCACCGCGAACCTGGGCCCCGACCTCGGGTTCGCCACCACGGTGTCGGGCGACGAGGCGGACCGGCGGCGGGTGGGCGGCTTCCTCTACGACCGGGCCCGCCATGGCGAGGAGTGGGTGCCGATCCGCGAGGTCGAGCTCCGCACCGACTTCGACGACCGCTGGTACCACTCGGGGGTGCACGCGACGATCCACACCGACCACCACGTCTACGACGTGGACGGCGAGGTGTGGTCGAACATCCCGCTGCGGAACCGGCGCAACGGCCTGATGACCCGCATCACCGAAGGCATGACCCGGTGGCGCTGCGGCGACCTGGAGGGCGCGGGCCTCTCGGAGTACCTCGACCAGATCGTCGACGGCCGCCCGGTCGGCGCGCCCACCGGCCCGTAGCGCCCGCCCGGGTCGACGTCGCGCACCTTTGCCGACATGATCGTCGATAAAACGCGCATGGCCGCTACCTCGGACGGGGGTTCCGCAGGCGGGGCGCTGGCCCATCGTCGTTCGACACTCATTGACACGTATGTCGGAAACGGCTTTCATGCCGGAACAGAGGATCGGGGGGATCCGAATGGCTGAGCTGACCGAGGTCGCTTCCGGGCTGCACTTCCGCGCCGGCGGCGTTCGACGGCTCCAGCTGTCTCCGCGGGTTCGCCGGCCTGCCTACATGACCGCGTCGAGCAGGGGGCGCCTGCTGCGGGCCGACTGGCCTCAGCCCGGCGCTCCACTCGGCAACTGAGCACCTGAGAGAAGCGACAGCACTCCACCACGGGTGGAGCGAGGGGAGGGACGGGCCATGATCCGACGCAAGAGGCCGGGCGATCCAGGTGATGCCCGCGGGCCGTGGATGCGGCGCAAGCCCTGGCTCGGCATGCTCGCCGTGCTGGTGCTGGCGGCCGGCGCGTGCGGCGGCAACGACGGCGACGACGACGATGCGTCCGGCGACGTCAACCAGACCGACGACGCCGGCGACCCAGTGCGCGGCGGCACCCTGGTCTACGGCCTGGAGGCCGACACCGCCAACGCCTGGGCACCCTACCGGGCGTCGTACGCCACGAGCGGCTACGTCGCCCTGTCCGCGGTGTCCGACTCGCTGTTCGCGGTCAACGACGACGGCGAGATCGTCCCGCTCCTCGCCGAGTCGGTCGACCACAACGACGACTACACCCAGTGGACGATCACCCTCCGCGACGGCATCACGTTCCACGACGGCACCCCGCTCGACGCCGATGCGGTCAAGTTCAACATCGAGACGTGTGCCGGCAGCCCGCTGACGGGTGCGGCCTACGCGTCGGTCGGGCCCGTCACCGCCGAGGGCCAGACCGTGACCATCCAGACCAAGAACGGCCCGTGGGTGGCCCTGCCCGCCTATTTCGGCTACGGCGCCTGCGGCTACATGCTGTCGAAGCAGTGGCTGGGCAGCCTGCCGGACGTGCCCCAGCGCAAGGAGGGCGGCCCGTACTACGACGCCGCGCTCGCGGCCACGCCCGCCGACGGCGACCCGGCGGCTCCGGTCGGCCTCGGGGCCTTCACGTTCGAGTCCTACGAGCCCGGCAACGGCAACGTCTTCCGCGCCGTGCGCAACGAGGACTACTGGCGCGGCCCCAACGGCATCACCGGTGAGGACCTGCCCTACCTCGACGCCGTCGAGGCCGTGGTGGCGGTGGACATCGACAGCCGGGTCAACGCCCTGCGCTCCGGCGAGTTCGACATCATGCACACCGCCAACGCGGAGACGATCGCCGAGCTCCAGGACGACGACAGCCTCGAGACCGTCGTCAGCGACCGCTTCGGCGAGACCAACTACATCATGTTGAACGTCGCCCAGGGCACCAACCTCATGACCGGCGCCCAGATCGACCCCGACGGCGCCAACGCCGACAACCCGATGATCAACGTGCACTGCCGGCGGGCGCTCGCCCACGGCATCGACCTCGACCGGCTGGCCGAGGAGCGCGGCGGCGGCATCTCCACGCCGGCCAACGGCCCCTTCCCGCCCGGGTCGCGGGGCTACCTCGAGGACTCGGGCTACCCCGCCTACGACCTCGACGCGGCCCAGTCCGAGATGGACACCTGCCTCGAAGAGCTCGGGACCGACAGCATCTCGTTCGACTTCAACACCACGAACGACCCGTTCAACGTCGAGACCAACACGCTGATCATCTCGATGTGGCAGGAAGCCTTCGGCGACCAGGTCGATGCCAACATCACGCCCATCGAGCAGGGCCAGTACATCGGCCTCGCCCTCCTGGGGAACTTCGACGTGTTCGCCTGGCGCAACCACGGCGGGACCGATCCGGACCAGCAGCTGCTGTGGTGGATCAGCGCCGCAGCGGCGCCCATCGGCCAGCAGGCCCTGAACTTCGGGCGCTTCTCCGACCAGGAGATCGACGACAACCTGATCACCATCCGGACCAACCCTGACGAGGAGGCCCGCACCGAGGCGGCCGAGGCCATCAACCGCCGCTTCGCCGAGGAGGTCTACAACCTCTGGCTCGGCTGGACCATCTGGGGCATCTCGTCGGCGCCGTACGTCAACGACCAGGTGCTCAACACCCTGCCCGACGGGTCCACAGGCATCGAGCTCGCCTTCGCCGGTCGCCATCAGGTCAACCAGATCTGGTGCGACGACGGGCAGTGCGAGTAGCCGATGCGGAGGCTCCGCACGCTCATCGACGCCGCCCGGCACAACCCGGGCCTGACCACCACCGCGGGGGCGCTCGTCGTCCTCGTCGGTGGGTGGTTGGTCGGGCTGCCCATGCTGTGGGCGTTCATCGGAGCCTTCGCGCTGATCGTCCTGGGCGCCAGCGCGGTCAACGGCCGCTACGTGCGGCGGCGGCTGTTGATCCTGGTGCCCACGCTGGTCCTGGTCACCGCGTTCACGTTCTACCTCCAGAACAGCCGGGGCGACTCGCGTGACCTGGCCTTCCAGATCCTCGGGCCCGGAGGCACCGAGGAGGGGGTGGACGACATCGTCGAGGAGTTCCACCTCGACGAGCCCATGCACACCCGCTACATGCTCTGGCTGAGCGACGCGGCCCGGGGCGACCTCGGGCGGTCGGCCATCCAGGGCCAGCCGGTCTCCAAGGTGATCGCCAACGCCGCGCCGGTCTCACTCCAGCTGATGCTGTACGCGCAGGTGCTGGCGCTGGCCGTCGCCGTGCCGGCCGGCGTCTACGCGGCCTACAAGGCCAACCGGCGTGGCGACCGCGTCGCAAGCACGCTGGCGCTCGCGGCCCTGTCCATACCGAACTTCGTGCTCGCCGTGGTGCTCATCCTGTTCTTCGCACTGGGCGGGATCCGCACGGGCGACACGAGCGTCGGCAGCACATGGCTCCCCGCGGCGCGCTACGTCCCGTTCGGGCAGGATCCCGTCGAGCACTTCCGCCACATGGCCCTGCCGGCCATCGCCCTGGCCCTCGGCCAGGCGGCGGGATACATGCGCATCCTCCGATCCGACATGATCGGCACGCTCCAGGAGAACTTCATCACCACGGCCAAGGCCAAGGGGGTGAGCGACCGGCGCATCCTGTGGGCCCACGCGCTGAGGCCGTCGTCGTTCACCTTGCTCACCGTGTTCGGCGTCAACACGGCCACGCTGGTCGGCGGGGCGCTGATCATCGAGACGCTGTTCACCCTGCCGGGCCTCGGCACCGTGCTCGGCACCGCCATCTTCCAGAAGGACTTCCTGGTCGTGCAGGGGGTCGTGCTGGTGGTCGCCGTGGGGTTCGTGCTCGTCAACTTCCTCGTCGACCTGCTCTACGCCGTCCTCGACCCGAGGGTTCGCCATGTCCGGGCTTGAAACCGCCGCGGTGGCCCCCGCCTCCAGCGAGCGGGTCACGCTCAACGTCGATGCCGAAATGGCGATCCTCGCCGAGGCGGAGGAGGTCTACCAGGGGCGCAAGCTGGGGTTCTGGTTCTGGGCGTCGGTGACCTGGCTGGTGCTGCTGTTGCTCTCGGCCGTGTTCGCCAACTTCCTGCCGTTGAAGGACCCGACGGCCACGTTCCGGGGCGTGGCCCGCGACGGCCCCTCGGCCGCGCACTGGTTCGGCGCCGACAACATCGGCCACGACGTGTTCAGCCGCACCATCTACGGGGCGCGCCGCTCGCTCGCGGTGGCCTCGGTCGCGACGCTGGTCGGCTTCACCGTCGGCGGGGTCGTCGGGCTGGTCTCCGGCTTCTACCGGCGCACGCTCGACGACGCCATCGTGGCCATCCTCGACATCATGCTGGCCATCCCCGGGCTCGTCCTGGCCCTCGCCCTGGTGGCGTTCTTCGCACCGCCCGGCACGGCTTCGCCGACCTCGCAGACGGTGTGGGCGACGTTCGCCCTGTCCATCCTCGCGGTGCCGACCATCGCCCGGGTGGCGAGAGCCCAGACCATGGTGTGGGCCGACCGCGACTTCGTGCTCGCGTCGCGGACGCTCGGGACGCGCAACCTGCGGATCATCGTCCGCGAGGTGCTGCCCAACATCCTGCCGGCGATGGTCTCCATCGCCTTCATCGGCCTGGCGGCGCTGATCGTGGTCGAGGCCGCCCTGGCCTTCTTCGGCGTCGGCGACGTCAGCGGCGTGAGCTGGGGGATCATGATCCAGAACGGGCGCTCGCAGATCGACCGGGCACCGCACATGGTGCTGTTCCCGTCGCTGTTCATGTTCATGACCATCCTGTCCCTCAACTTCGTGGGCGACCAGGTGCGCACCCGCTTCGACGTCCGGGAGAGCGGCATCTGATGGCCGGCTCGGGCACCGCGCACATGCGGGACGAGGAGGCCGGTCTGGCCCTGCGGGTCGAGCACCTGGTGGTCGAGTTCCCGGTGGGCCGCTTCGGGACGGTCCACGCGGTCAGCGACGTCAGCTTCGACCTCGCCAACGGCGAGACGCTGGGCATCGTGGGCGAGTCCGGCTGCGGCAAGTCCACCACCGCCAAGGCCATCATGCGGGTCCCGCCGCCGACGTCGGGCAAGATCCAGCTCGACGGGGTCGACCTCGCCACGCTGAGCGCCGAGCAGATGCGCGACCGGCGCAGCCGGCTGCAGATGATCTTCCAGGACGCGATCTCGTCGCTGAACCCCCGGCGGCGGATCCGAGACGTGGTGGCCGAGCCGCAGGTCGTCCGGTGGCTGGAGTCGCACCGGCGGTCCCCGGTGATCCGGCTGTGGGAGCGGTACGTGCCCCGGATGCTGCGGCTGTGGCGCCACCCGCTGGTCCGCCGGGTCGCCGTCCCCCTGCTGGTGGCGTTCTTCGTCGGGCTGGCGCTGTGGATCGCCGGCGGCGCCTTCGGCTCGGAGCAGGCCGACGGCACCCGCGACGGCGGCATCGTGCAGGCCGCGGGCACGGTGGTGATGATCGCCTCGCTGGTCGGGCTGGTGCCCATCGTCGCGATGTTCGTGGTGACCGCCGCCGCGTGGCTGGTGCTGACCGTGCTGATGCCGCTCGTGTCGCTGCCGCGCGCGTATCGCATCTGGCGGGAGCGCAAGGAGTTCTGGCAGGGGGCCGAGGTCCAGGTCCGCGATGTGCTGGAGGACGTGGGCATCGACGCCGAGATGGCGATGGAGCGCCGACCGCACGAGTTCTCGGGCGGCCAGGCCCAGCGCATCTCGATCGCGCGGGCGCTGATCCTCGACCCCAAGGTGGTCATCTGCGACGAGCCGGTCTCGGCCCTCGACGTGTCCGTTCAGGCACAGGTGCTGAACCTGCTGGAGGATCTGAAGGAGAAGTACGGGCTCTCGCTCATCTTCATCGCCCACGACCTCGCGGTGGTGAAGAACATCGCCGACCGGGTGGTGGTCATGTACCTCGGCAAGGTGTGCGAGGTGGGCCAGCCCGACGAGCTGTTCGCCCGTCCCCGCCATCCCTACACCGAGATCCTCATGAGCGCGATCCCGGTGATCGACCCGTCCGTCGACCCCCGGGCCGCCCGCGTGGTCTCCGGCGAGCCGCCGTCACCGATCTTCCCGCCGCCGGGCTGCCGGTTCTGCACCCGGTGCCCCCACGCCACCGAGCGCTGTGCCGAGGAGGAGCCCCAGATCCGGGAGGTCAGCCCTGGCCAGTTCGTCGCCTGCCACCACCCCGTCGGCGTTCCCGAGGACGCGGTCGCCGACGCACCTGTGACGGTCGGCTGATCGGGGTCAGTCCGCGGGCTGGTCGCCGTTGTCCGGCGGCCTCCTGTCCGTGATCGCGACCGGGGACGGCCCCGCGTCGCCCAGCGGGTGGAAGCAGGCGAAGCGGTGGCCGAACTCCGCGCCGTCGCTGAGGATCGGCACCTCCTGGCGGCAGTCGTCCTGCACGTAGGGGCAGCGGACGCTGAAGGCACACCCGGGCGGTGGGTTGACCAGGTCGGGCGGGCGGCCGCCGATGACCGCGAGCTTCGTGTGGCTCGGGTTCTCGACCCGGGGGATCGAGCGCAGCAGCGCCTCGGTGTACGGGTGCTGCATGCGCGAGAACAGCACCGACGTCGGCGCCTGCTCCACGATCCTCCCCCCGTACATCACCGCGATCTCGTCGGTGCGGCCGGCGACCACGCCGAGGTCATGGGTCACCAGCACCATGGCCATGTAGCGGTCCTTCTGGTTGTCCTGCAACAGGTTGAGGATCTGGGCCTGCACGGTGACATCGAGCGCGGTCGTCGGCTCGTCGGCGAACAGCAGCTTGGGCCCGCACGCCAGCGCCAGCGCGATCATCACCCGCTGCCGCATGCCGCCTGACAGCAGGTGGGGGTACTCCGCGAACCGCTGCTCGGGTTCGGGGATGCCGACCGAGCGCAGCAGGGCGATGGCGGTGAGGCGGGCCTCCTTCTTGCTCATCCCCACCTGCAGCCGCAACGCCTCGGTGATCTGCTTGCCGATGGTCATGACCGGGTTGAGCGAGCTCAGCGGGTCCTGGAACACCATGGCGATCTCCGTGCCGAGCAGCTCGCGCATCTCGCGATCGCCCAGGCCGACCAGCTCGCGCCCCATGAACTTCACGCTGCCGGAGCGGCGGACGTTGAGCTTGGGCAGCAGGTTCATGATCGATCGGGCCAGGATGGTCTTCCCGGAGCCCGACTCGCCCACCACCCCCAGCGTGCGCCCGCGGTCGAGTGTGAAGCTGACGCCGTCGACCGCCTTGACCCGGCCGCGCGGCGTGAGGAAGTGGGTCTTCAGGTCGTCGACCTCGAGCAGCACGCCCGCCGGCGACGGTCGTTCGACGATCAGCTGGACGTCGAGGCTCACCGAGACCCCCTCTTCCCCCGATGTGACCCCGATCATAACCGACACCAATGTCGGAAAGCGGCGTGAAGTGCCGCGGTGTCGACGACCGATGACCAGGCGCGGCCGATCCGGTCCGTCCGCACTCAGCCGGCGACCGGCGTCCACGATGGCGGGATCATGCCGGGCGAACGATGAACAGGTCAGACCGTGGCGCTCGCCTCGCGGCGTTCGCCGCCTCGGGCCCACGTGGCGGGGACGTCGTCGCCGGTGTGCACGACCCGCTCGATCACACCGAGCTCGTGGACGGTGTACAGCGGCGCGCCGGCGATGGTGAGCGGTGTGTCGTCGGTCTGGAGTCCGAGACGCTCGGCCCAGGTGCCACCCCGTGTCCTCCTCACCCGGAGCCCGTACGGCTCGACGGCGACGTCAACGCCCGGGCTTCGGCATCGGCGGATCGCACCGTCACCTCGACCGTCGCGCTCGGGATCTGCTCGCCCTCGAACGCGGCCCTCGGACTCAGATCGTTGACGAACCAGCGCTCGCCGTCGCCGTGCCGTTCACCCTCGGTGGAGCTTCGATGGGGCACGACGACGGCAGCACCGTCAACATTCGAACACCGACCAGCAGATCTCGTTGCGCGACCGCTGGTCGTCCAGGACGAGTTCGCGGATCGCATCCGGGAGCTGTTGGCGCTGCCAACGGCACTCGAGCCGTCCGGCGCTCTCGGTCTCGCCTGCAGGAGCCGCCACATGCGCTGCTTTGATCGCGTAGGCCGCAGCACCGAGCTCGTGTGCGGCGACGTGCGCCACCACCGCGGCCTGGCCGGCCGCGAATGCTGCGTGACGAGCCGCTCCGCTCAAGGCCCTTGCCGCAGCCATGGCATGGCCGCCGGCCGCGCGGGACTGGGACATCCTGATCTCGCCTCGCGCCCATGCCCGAATCTGTTCGATCGCCTGGCGGGGCCTTGGGTCCGACGGCTGC
>DASSGC010000111.1:0-6553 GCA_035693765.1 Acidimicrobiales bacterium | reverse complement strand
ACGGCGGTACGACGGCCACCGACCACGTCGGCGGCAACGCCGAGGAGACGGTCGGTGCGATCGGCCTGCAGCCGAGCGGGAGGATCCTCGTGGCGGGCGTCGTGCCGACGCCGCCGTGGGGCCACGGCGGCGTGGCCGTCGACCGCTACCTGGCCAACACGCCGCCGACCGTCGCCGTGGCGGGCGGCGGTGCGTGCTCCGGGGACGACACGGCCGAGGTGCGCCTGGCCGTCGCCGACGCCGAGACGCCGGCCGGCGACCTGACCGTGACGGCCACGGCGTCGGACACGGGCGTGGTGCCCGACGGGCGGGTGGACACGGGGGAGGGAGGCGGCGAGCGCACGCTCACGCTCGCCCCGTCGACCAGGGCCGGCGGCAGCACCGTGATGACCGTCACGGTCGACGACGGCGACCTGAGCGCCACGACCACGATCGGGGTCCTCGTGGGCGCCGCCGGTCGGGACGACCTCGCCGGCTCCGCCTCGGCCGACGTCCTCATCGGCCGCCAGGGCGACGACACCCTCGGTGGGGGCGGTGGCCCCGACGTGCTGTGCGGCGGCGTGGGCGACGACACGCTGGACGGAGGCGGCGGCGACGATCACCTCGCTGGAGGCCGGGGCGACGACGACCTCGTCGGGGGACCTGGCCACGACAGCTTCAGCGGGGGGACCGGCGTCGATGCCGTCGCCGACGCCGCCGCCGGTGAGGAGGTCACCGGCACACCCTGAGCGCGACGGTGGGGTCGGCGCGGGCGGGCGGCAGGGTGACCCGGGCGCGCCGTCCCGTCGGGCGGTGCGCCTCAGCGGTGGCCGGCCTCCCGCGCCGCGCGCTCCAACCGCTCCACATAGCTCCGCCACCACTCCTGATCACGTGGCGGCAGGTTGTCCTGCACGTCCCGCAGCCCGACGGTCCCGTCGATGAGCTCCCGCACGATGTCGGCGTGCCCCGCGTGCCGGTGCGTCTCCGCGACCACGTGCACCAGGATCTGGTGCAGCGTCACGTCGCGCCACCCCTCCCGCCACCAGGGCACGTGCCCGACCGCGTCGAGGTCCAGCGCCTCGATCGTGGCGTCCGCATGCGCCCATGCCCGGCGGTACAGCCCGACGATGTCGTCGCGTGTCTCGTCGGCCGTCGCCCACATGTCGGCGTTGGGCTCCGCCTCTGCGCCCGACCAGGGCAGTGGCTCGTCGAACGGCCGGCCGAACGTGTCCCCGAGGTAGCCCGCGGCAACGCCGGCGACGTGCTTGACCAGGCCGAGCAGGTTGGTGCCGGTGGGCACCAGCGGACGCCGGACGTCGTACTCGGGCAGCCCGTCGAGCTTCCAGAGCAGGGCCTCACGTGCGACCCGCACGGAACGCTGGAGGTCCGACTTCGGATCCGATCCGGCCATGCCCGACAGCATGTCACCGGCGACCGCCAGCGGGTCGGGATGGGCCGGTGCGGCCCCGGGTCAGCAGGCGGTCACCCGGTCCCAGTCGCCGGGCGACGTCTCCCGCAGCGAGGTCATCCGTGTCTCTACCCCCGCGTCGACATTCCCGAACGGTATTCCCGAACGGTGCCCGCCGACGGTGGGGCGACACCCGGGGTCAGCGACCGAACGCGTCCCGGAGGTCGCGCTTGAGGATCTTCCCCGCGGGGTTGCGGGGGAGCGGGGCAACCGAGATCTCGACGCGGCTCGGCACCTTGAAGGCGGCCAGCCGCGCCGCGACGTGCTCCTGCACCTCGGCGGCCGTGAGGGGCACGCCGGGCCGGGGGACCACGACCGCCGCCACCTCCTCGCCGAGGCGCTCGTGAGGGACGCCGAACACCGCGGCCTCGTGCACGGCCGGGTGCTCGTAGATGGCCGCCTCGACCTCCGCGCAGAAGACGTTCTCGCCGCCCCGCAGGACCATGTCCTTGGCCCGGTCCTCGACGTAGACGAAGCCCTCCTCGTCGATCCGGCCGATGTCCCCCGTGCGCAGCCAGCCGTCGACGATCGTCTCGGCCGTGTCCTCGGGACGGTTCCAGTAGCCCCGGATGAGGTTGGGGCCCTTGAACCAGATCTCGCCCCGCTCGCCGGCCGGGACCGCCACGCCCGCATCGTCGCGGATCTCGATCGACAGGATCGGCGTGGCCCGGCCGGTGCTCGTCGGGTGGCTCAGGTAGTCGGCGCCGCCGTTCTGGGGGCCGTAGGAGTTGGTCTCGGTCATGCCGTAGCCGATGTTGGGGCTGGCCTTGGCGAAGCTGGCCGACACCCTGCGCACCAGCTCGGGCGGTGCCGGGGCGCCGCCGCCCCCGACGCTGATCAGGCTGGAGGTGTCGAACTCGGCGAACCGGGGCGACTGGAGCAGGTCCCAGCTCTGGGTAGGCACGCCGACGAAGTTGGTGACCCGCTCCCGCTCGATCAGCTCGAGCGCCCGCTCCGGGTCCCACTTGTACATGATCACGAGCTTCAGGCCGTTGGCGAAGCACGACATCATCACCGGCACGGCGCCGGTGACGTGGAACAGCGGCACGATGAGGATGAACGACGGTCGCTCGGCGGGTGCGTCGGGGGCCTCGCCGCCCCCGGGCGCGCGGCGCAGCCGATCGACCGCAGCGCGGCAGCCGAAGCCCGACAGGGCCTGGACCACCGCCCGGTGGGTGGACACCGCGCCCTTCGGCCGCCCGGTGGTGCCGGACGTGTAGAGGATGGTGGCGTCGTCGTCGGGGTCGATCTCGACCGGGGGCAGGGGCCGTCCCAGCGGGAGGGCCTCCTCCCACCGGTCGGCATCCGGCAGGTCGGCGTCGCCGAGCCGCACCCCGAGCACCTGCACGCCCAGCTTGGCGGCGGGCTCGACGGTCCGCTCGACCCGCTCCCGGTCGGCGACGAGCACCTTGGCGCCGCAGTCGTCGAGCGCCCAGCCCAACTCGTCCTCGGTCCACCAGGCGTTGAGCGACACCGAGATGGCGCCGATCGACGTGATGGCCGCGAAGGCCATGACCCACTCCGGGTAGTTGCGCATGCCGATGGCGACGCGGTCGCCGGGGCCGACGCCGTAGTCCTCGACCAGCAGGGCGCCGAGCGCGTCGACGTGCCGCATCACGTCGTCGAAGCTCCACCGCTCGTCCTCGTAGACGAGGAACGTCTGGTCGGCGTAGGACCGGGCCGCGGCGAAGAGCTCGCGCAGGCTGCCGGGCGCGTTGCGGAACACGGTCGTCGGGATGCCCCGGACGTCGATGACGTCCGTCTCGAACCGCTCTCCGGGTGCGGTCACTGCGGCAACCGCCTCGGCGTAGGTCAACGGCATCGCTCGCCTCTCGTCTCGTCGGTGGGCCGGTGCGTCGACCCTACCAACGCGCCCGCCCGAGATTGAACCCGGGTCAGGCGACGGACCGCTCGTCGCGCGGCTGCTCGGCGCCGGTCAGAGCGGCGTCTCGCCGGGCGCCCGCCCGACCGCGCCGGACGCCGGCGGCAACGCCAGCGCGCCGAGCACGTCGGCCTCGGCCGGGTCGGCGTCGGGCCCGAAGCCGAGCACGAGCGTGCCGTCCGACCCGCAGCCCCGGCAGGTGGCCCCGACCACCGCCAGCATGTCGGCGGGATCGGAGGCACCCTCCAGGCGCCGCACCCAGTGCACGAGCAGGTCCTCGGGCGCCGACACCGACCGGCACACGGCGCAGAACACGCCACCCTCGGTCGCCATCAGGTCGGCGGTGAACCCGGCGGCGGCGAAGTCGCGGAGGACCGGCAGCAGGCCGGTGTCCTCCGGGGAGGCCGTCATGCGGCACCGCCCGCGGGCTCGTCTGCGGCACCGCCCGCGGGCTCGCCGGCGGCACCGGCCACCGGGTCGGGGCTCGGTGCCGGGCCGGGCGGGACCGGGGGGCGCGGCGCGGGCGGCGGCGCCGGGGCCGGACCGGGCCGGGGGGAGGGCTGCTCGGGCGGCGGGATGGGCGGCGGGATGGGCGGCGGGACCGGCGTCGCCCGGGGAAGGATGGTCGGCGCGGTGCGGAGGGTGACGATCACGCACGCCCGCTACCCGCCGTTCGCAGCAGCAAACCGATCGCCCGTCCTGGTGAGCCGAGAAGGGCGGCCGGACCGGCGGCGATGGCGCGCCCGGGGCAGTGGGGGACGCCGGTTCGGCGACAGGAGGGCGGGTGCCGGGCTACCCCGCAACCAGGACGGCGAGCACCACCAGGTCGGCCGCCACGACCGACCCGGCCAGCAGGGCGACGTCGCGGCGGCGCGGCGCCGCCGGCAGACCGAACGCCCGCAGCGCCGCGATCCGGGTGGCGCTCGCGGCCAGGCCCGGCAACGCCGCCAGGGCACCGAGCAGCAGGGCGGCGGCCAGCGGCAGCGACGCGGCCCCCACCCGGGCCGAGATCGCCCCGAGCGCACCGCAGGCCAGCGCCGTCCGGACCCACGCCAGCTCCGTCCGCTCGGCCTGGAGCCCGCGGTCGGGCCCGGCGTCGTCGCCGGCGACCGGCGGCCGGGACGTCACCGCAGCACCAGCAGGACCGCGAGGGCGGCCGCGATGATCGTCACCGACGTGGCCAGCACCGGCACGGCCCACGACCGGGGCAGCGGCTCGCTCCGGCGCATGGCCTGCTGGACCCGGTCCCACCGCCAGTAGCTGGACGCGGCCAGGACCAGGCTCAGGATCACCGCGCCGACCGACAGGGTGGTGCGTGCCCCGCGGATCGAGAACGGCCTGACCACCTCGCGCAGCGCGATGCCGCCGGCCAGCAGCGCCAGCGACGTCCGGATCCAGGCGAGGAAGGTGCGCTCGTTCGCCAGCGTCAGGCGGTAGTCCGGCTCGACACCGTCGCCGTCGCCCGCGTCGGCGCCCGCCCCGCCGTCGCCCGCGTCGGCGCCCGCCCCGGCGGGCGGGGTCACGGTCTCAGCCCCCCGCACCCGTCGGCGCCGGCCCGGCCACCGGCAGCGGTGACGTCGGGGTGGCCCGGTCGCCGGGGGCCGTGTCGACCGGGGCCCCGGCCCGGGCGTGCTTGCCCAACTCGTCGAGCAGGGCGAGCACGAACACCGCCAGCGCCACGCCGTAGGCGGCGCCGCCGACGCCGTATACGGCGTACCCGACCAGCGCCACCGTCCACGGGACCAGCAGCCCGACGTGGACGCTGCGCCGCGCGATCTTGCGCCGCAGCCAGTACGAGTCGCCGAGCTGGCAGAGGAGGACGAGCACCACCGTCACGATGGCGGCGATGTCCGAGCGGAGGGCCAGCACGAGCAGCACGAGCGGCAGCGTGCCGAGGACCAGTCCGACGTGGGGGAGCAGGGCCATCACGCCCGCGGTCACGCCCAGTGCGGCGGGCGCGGGCACGTCGGCGAGGGCGGCGGCGGTCCCCACCAGCACGCCCACCAGGAGGGCCTCGGCCACCGTCAGCAGCACGGCCCGCCGCGACCGCTGCAGGGCCGGGGTGACGATGTCGACGACCTCCCGGCGCCGCCGGGGGTCGGGTAGCTGGTCGACCGCCGACTGGGCCAGCCGCGGCCCGTACGACATGAGGAACAGGGTGAGGATCCCGCTGAGGAAGTAGGTGGGTGCCGTCCCGGCCGTCGAGGCCAGCACGTCCTCGCCGCCGGTCACCCGCTCGTCGAGGGCCTCGACGAAGAGATCGACCCGGCGGGTGGCGTCGACGTCGCGGGCCGCCTGGCCGACGCCGTCGTCGCGCGCCTCCAGCTCCTCGGCCGCGTCCTGCGCCGCCTGCCCCAGCCGGTCGATCCCGCTCGACAGGTCGTCCGCCGCCACGTAGATGACGCCCCAGATGCCCACGGCCGCCACGAGCAGGGCGATGAGCACGGCCGCCAGCCGGGGGATGCGGCGGTCGAGCAGGTCGACGATGGGGTCGATCAGCACGGCCACGACCACCGAGGCGGCGGCCCACGACAGCGGGGCGTGGGCCGCCACGAAGACCCGCTCCGCCACGATCGCGAGGCCGAGGATCACCACGCCCGTGATCGCCGAACGTGTCGAGAGTCTGACCACGCGCCGTGGCATAGCGTTCCCATCCGGCCCGCTGAGGGGTGTCACGCGCGGTACCGTACCGGCCGGGGAAGCGGCGGGGACGTGGGCATCCAGCAGACCAACCGTCGGCGCGCCCCAAGGTCCTGCGCAACCGCCCCGGTCACCGCACGAAAAGCCTCCATCCCGATGACGGTGCTTTCCCGGGTGGCCGGGTTCTCACATGACGTGGTCATCATCGGTGGCTGCGGGCATGTCGGGCTTCCTCTGGCGATCGCCCTGGCCGACCAGGGGGCGTCGGTGCTCGTCTACGACATCCCGATCCCCAGGCCATCCCGGCCGGGCTCGGCGTGTGCGCCGACTACTTCCGCGACGGCCAGCTGCTCGTGCTGCGCAGCACCGTGTACCCGGGGTGACGGCGCTCGTCGAGCGGATGATCGACGACCTCGGCGTGGACGTCGACGTCGCCTGCTGCCCGGAGCCCATCGCCGAGGGCCACGCCATGACCGAGCTGCTGTCGCTGCCCACATCCCGGGGGGCCGGTTCGCCGCCGGGCCCTGCGGCGAGCCGGAACCGCCGGGCGGGGTCGCGGTCACCGGCCGGGACGCGGTCGCCGG